>JBEVDP010000444.1:0-8922 GCA_040513235.1 Acidimicrobiia bacterium
GCTGGGCGTACGTACAGGACCGCCGCGCGTACTTGTTTCGAGCGGTGCTGAACGAAGCACGCATGCACCATCGTTCGACGCTGCGGCGCCGGGCCCGAGAAGCGCGCGTCGCGATCGTCGATCTCACGCGAGACGACGAACGCGACGTCGAGGTGCTGGAACGAGTCGCGCGGTTGAGCGTGCGCCAACGCGCGGTCGTGATGCTGACCTATTGGGACGACTTGGCGCCGCATGCGATCGCGGCGCTCCTCGGCATCAGCGAGGGATCCGTCCGCAAACATCTCGCTCGCGCCCACGCTCGCCTGAAGGAGTCATTGGACGATGTCCGAGACGCGTGACGACCAGGTGCACGAGTTGATGCAGCGGCTGGGAGCGATGGCCCCGGCCCCACCGCCTTTTCCCGACGCGACTGCTGCCGCACCTCCCGCGCGCCGGCCACGCGTGCTCGCGCTCGCGGCGGCGGCCGTCCTCGTCGTCGCGCTGATCGGCGGCGCTTGGTACGCCGTACGCGACGACGGGGACGGCGCGCAACTCACAGTGGGCGACGACGAGGCCGCGGGCGACCCCTCGGTCGTCGACGACGCACCGCGCGTCATGTACGCGGACACAACCGGCGTGTGGCTCGACGGCGAGCAGGTGGCCGACGGCCCGGCGTGCTGCGCGGCCTGGTCGGGCGACGGCGTGTACTTCGCGTACGAGCGCAACGAGACGCTCTACGTCAAGTTGCACGACGAGACACTCGTCGCGCCGAACGTGATCCGCTGGGCGTGGTCGCCGACGGAACCCGTCCTCGCGGTCGTGCACGATCCCGGCGCTGGCCCTGGCCTACACCTGTTCCGTGTCGAAGACGACCGCGTTGTCAACATCCGTTCCATTCCTGACGGCACCGACTTCGCGTGGTCGCACGGCGGCGAGCGACTCGCGTTCGCGCACCCGACCGGTTCGAACCGCGGCGTCTCGGTGTTCGACGTGCTCGACAACGGACGTCGCACGAGCGAGCCGCGGGCCGTTCCCGTTGCGGTGCAAGGCGATGTCCAGCTCGCGTCGTTCTCACCGGACGCGACGCATCTCCTTGCGTTTCACGATGACATGTTGATCGAGATCGATCTCGGCACCGGTGCCGTGGAGACGCGCACAGCGTCACTGGTGAAGCGTTCGTGGATCCAGTGGGAACCGGGCGGCGGTTCGTTCCTCGCGGTCGAAGGTCCGGGCGTCAACGCCACCGACCCGCGCGTGATCGTGCAGTGCACCAGTGCCGAGTGCGAGCCGCGCTTCGACAACGCCACGGATCCCGCGTTGGCACCAGACGGACGTCGTATCGCGTTCGTGCGCGAGGGCGCGTTGTGGATCGACGAGCAAAGAATCGATGTCGCAGGCGGCGGCACCTCTGTGCCGTACTGGATCGACGACAATCGCATCACGTTCGTGCGCGGGGCCCGGCTCTGGCTGCTCACGCTCTCGACGTCTGCGTTGGAACCCCTGTCGCCTGAGCTGACGTTGGTGCAGGATCCCGCGGCCATGGCCAACGAGCCGACTGATCTCAACACGCGGTACCGGTGGGACAACGCGTTCGCGCTGAGTGCGCCGATCGGTCCGACACCGCCGCCCGAGACGGTGGGCCCAACCGAAACCACGACGCCCGACCCGACGACCCCGGCGCCACCTCCGGAGACGGCACCCGTCGCGCCCCAACCCGACCCAGACGTGACGGTCCCCGACGTGCGGGGGCTCACCGGCGACGAGGCCAAGCACGTGTTCGAAGCGCTCGGCTTCGAGGTCGACGTGGCCGGCATCGTCGCGGGCACCGTCGACAGGCCCGACGATGTGGTCCGCTGGCAAGAGCCGCCCGCGGAGGTCACGGTCAACGTGCCGCGAGCCCACGCTGTGCTCTACACGTGTCCCCCGACCGCGCAATGCGTGCTTCCGCCGCCGGAGTACGTCGACGGGTACGCAGCGGCAACCGACTGGCTGCCGGTCCATGCCGACGCCGAAGGGTTCGGCGAGGTCTTGACGCAGCCCTTCGCCGACGTCGCGGCCGCCGAGGCTGCGCTGACGACCGCGGTCGCCACCGCGTCCCACGAAGCGCAAGTCGCGTCCACCCGCATCGATCAGGGCACCGAGCGCACCGAGATGTGGGTTCAGGTGCGCAAGGTTCCCGATCCCGCGACGTTGGGGTGGGACTTCCGCTTCACCGTTGCGGCAACAGCCGACGGCTGGCGGATCCGAACAGCCGAGTCCCGCGACCTCTGCGCCCCGAACGTCCCATGCGTCACTGAGCCGTAATGAGCACGGCTCAGCGACGCATGGGCGTGACCTGGGAGTTCGTGATGAAGTCGCGCAGCACGGTGAATCCGAGGACCCCGAATCCGAGCATCGCCAGCACGAACATCGTTGTCAGTGCGAGGTGGAGCATCGTCACACTCCTCTCATGTGGCGGACCCGTTCTATACCCCATCGGCATCCGTGTCAGGTCGGGAGGCAACGAAGCGGTACCCACCTCCGAGCTCCGTGACGAAGTAGCGCGGTTGCGTCGGCGCCGGTTCCAACTTGGCGCGTAGGTGACCGATGTGGATCCTGAGCACGCTCGAGTGCTTCTTGCCGCGCGTCCCCCAGGCCGCGTCGTAGAGCTCGTCTGCGGCGAGCAACCGCCCGGGATTGCGCGCGAACACTTCGGCGAGCCGCCATTCGGTACGCGTCAGATGGACCGGGCCCCGGCTCGTGGTCGCGCGCCGGTTGCGGAAGTCGAGCGTGAAGTCAGCGGTCTCGATCACGTTGCCCGCGTCGCTCGCGCGCCGCACGAGCGCCTGCACACGCGCAAGGAGCTCGTCGATCGCGAATGGTTTGGTCATGTAGTCGTCGGCGCCCGCTTCGAGCGCCGCGACCTTGTCCTGCGTGGTCTCGCGCGCCGAGAGCACGATGATCGGAATGTCGGTCCACCCCCGCAGCGCCTGGATCACCTCGTAGCCACTCATCCCGGGGAGGCCGAGGTCGAGGATGACCGCATCCGGGGTCCGGTCGGCCGCGACGTCGAGCGCGAGCTCGCCGGTCCCGGCGCTGTCGACCTCATACCCGCGCGCCCGCAGGTTCGCGACGACCACCGAGAGGATGCCGGGTTCGTCATCGACGGCGAGAACGCGGGTCATGTCGTCGTTGTACGCCCGGTCGTACCGGGCACGTCGGGACTTAGCGCGAATGCAGCACTGCGCACCCGAACCTCAGCGAGCACTTAGCGCGATGCTAAATCGGCGCTAAGGGTCTCGGCCGGGAGCGCCCCGCCCGGTACAACGGAGTCATGGACGACTATCGCTCGACTCGTATGTTCGGAATGGCGATCGGTGTGCTCGGCCCGGTTCTCGTCGCGGCCGCCCTCGTCGGCGTCCGGGACGAGGTCGAGGGCGCGAACCTCGCGCTGATCCTCGTGCTCGTCGTCGTGCTCGCCGCGATCACGGGCGGTTGGCAAGCCGGCGCGGTCGCGGGCGTGACTTCCGCGCTCGCGTTCGACTTCTTCCTCACCCGCCCGTATCTGTCGCTCACGATCGACTCGCAGGACGATGTCGAGACCGCGATCCTGCTGCTGATCGTCGGCGTGAGCGTCGGGATCCTTGCCGGGCGGGCGCGCGTCGCCGTCGAGGCCGCGCGCCGCGGCAGTTCCGAGATCGAGCGCATCCACCGTGTCGCGGAACTCGCCGCGCAGGGCGCGCGCTCTGAGGACGTGCTGCTCGAGGCGCAGGCGCAGCTGAGCGAGCTCCTCGAGCTCAAGGGGTGCCGGTTCGAAGCGCCGCCCTTCGGTGTGCCGCTCGCGCGCATCGAGCGCAACGGCACCGTCACCGGCACCTCGACCCGGCACTACGCGCGCGGTGAGCTCGAGCTTCCGCGCGAGGGCGTCGAAATGCCCGTCCTCGCACGCGGCCAACAGATCGGACGGTTCGTGCTCGATCCCGCGCCGGGTGCCGGCATATCACTCGAATCTCGTGTGGTTGCAGTCGCGATCGCCGACCAGGTTGGTGCCGCGCTCACCTCACCGGTGCACGGCTGACCCCGCTCAGGCAGTGGTTTGCTCGTCGAGCGCGAGGTTGAGCTTCAGCACGTTGACGCCCGGCTCCCCGATGAAGCCGAACGCGCGCTCGTCGGTGTTGTCCTCGACCAGCTCGAGCACTTCGTCGACGGTCATCCCGCGTTCCTCCGCGACTCGAACCGCCTGGATGCGGGCGTTGGCGACGGAGATGTGCGGATCGAGGCCGGAGCCCGACGCGGTGACAGCATCCACCGGCACTTTGGCGTCGGCATCGAGCCCGTTCTCCTCACGGTACGCCGCGACGCGTTCCTCGACCGCCGCCAGGAGGTCGGGGTTCGTCGGCCCCCAGTTCGAGCCGAGGCTGAGCGTCGGGTCGTAGCCGTTCTCGCCGGCGGCCGACGGGCGGGGGTGGAAGTACTCCGGGCTCGTGAAGTTCTGCCCGATCCAGCGCGAGCCGACGACTTCGCCGTCGCGTTCGATCAATGACCCTTCGGCTTCGTCTTTGAAGAGCAGCTGCGAGACCCCGGTCACGGCAAGGGGATAGATGACACCGGCGATCACCGTGAACACCAGAAGCATCATGAAGGCAGGAAGCAGTTGGCGTCGCATCACGAGACTCCCAGAGCCGAGATGAACATGTCGATGAGCTTGATCCCGACGAATGGGGCGATGACGCCGCCCAGCCCGTAGATCAGCAGGTTGCGGCGCAGCATCGTCGCCGCGCTCTCGGCGCGGAACTTCACACCGCGTAGCGCCAGTGGGATCAGTCCCACGATGATGAGCGCGTTGAAGATGACGGCGGAGAGGATCGCCGACCGCGGCGTCTCGAGGCCCATGATGTTCAGATCGTCGAGCACGGGCAGGACGCCGACGAACATGGCGGGGATGATCGCGAAGTACTTGGCGACGTCGTTCGAGATCGAGAAGGTGGTCAGGGCGCCGCGCGTGATCAACAGCTGCTTGCCGATCTCGACGACCTCGATGAGCTTCGTCGGGTCGGAGTCGAGGTCGACCATGTTGCCGGCCTCTTTCGCAGCTTGGGTGCCGGTGTTCATCGCGACGCCGACATCGGCCTGCGCGAGCGCCGGCGCGTCGTTGGTGCCGTCGCCCGTCATCGCGATGAGCCGGCCGCCCGCCTGCTCCCGCTTGATCAGCGCCATCTTGTCTTCTGGCGTCGCCTCCGCGAGGAAGTCGTCGACACCCGCTTCTTCCGCGATGGCGCGCGCGGTGAGGGGGTTGTCGCCGGTGATCATGACCGTGCGGATGCCCATCGCCCGCAGCTGGTCGAACCGTTCGCGCATCCCGTCCTTGACGATGTCCTTGAGTTGGATGACGCCAAGCACGCGGTGCTCGCCCGAGCGCGTGTCGGACTCGGCGACGACGAGCGGGGTGCCACCGTCGGTCGCGATGCCGTGCACGATCGTGTCCATCGTTTCCGGTACCGAGCCCCCGGCGGCGAGCACCCACTGCCGGACCGAGTCAGCTGCGCCCTTGCGGATGCTGCGCGTGTCGAGATCGACGCCGCTCATACGGGTCTGGGCGGTGAACGGCACGAGCTCCGCGTGGGACAGTTCCGTCCGCCGGAGGCCGTAGCGCTCCTCCGCGAGCGTGACGATCGAGCGGCCTTCGGGCGTCTCGTCGGCCAGGCTCGACAGGTTGGCGGCCGCGGCCAACTCCTGCTCCATCACCCCGGGCAGCGGGATGAACTCGGTCGCCTCGCGGTTGCCGATCGTGATCGTGCCCGTCTTGTCGAGCAGCAACGTCTGGATGTCACCGGCGGCTTCGACGGCGCGACCCGACATCGCGAGCACGTTGCGTTGCACCATGCGGTCCATGCCCGCGATCCCGATCGCCGAGAGCAGCGCGCCGATCGTCGTCGGGATCAAACAGACCAGCAGCGCGACGAGAACGATGACGTTCTGTTCGGCCTCGGAGTAGATCGCGAACGGCTGAAGCGTCACCACGGCCAGAAGGAAGATGAGCGTCAGGCCCGCGAGCAGGATGTTGAGCGCGATCTCGTTCGGCGTCTTCTGCCGTTCGGCGCCTTCCACGAGCGCGATCATCCGATCGAGGAATGTCTCGCCCGGCTTGGCCGTGATCCTCACGACGATCTCGTCGGACAAGACCCGAGTCCCACCCGTCACGGCCGAACGGTCGCCACCCGACTCGCGGATGACCGGCGCCGATTCGCCCGTGATCGCCGACTCGTCGACCGTCGCGATCCCCGCGACGACGTCGCCGTCGCTCGGAATCACCTCGCCGGCGGTGACGACACACTCGTCGCCGACCTGGAGCTGGCTGCTCGGGACTTCTTCGACGGTACCGTCCGCACGTCGCCTTCGCGCGACGGTCTCGGCACGCGTCTTGCGGAGAGTCGCAGCCTGCGCCTTGCCGCGCCCCTCGGCCATCGCTTCGGCGAAGTTCGCGAACAAGACCGTGAACCAGAGGAACGCAGCCACGAGGCCCGCGAAAACGTTCTCGTCCGTGGTCGAGTCGCCGAGGTCCCGGAAGAACAGGATCGTCGTGAGCACACTCCCAACGAGCACGACAAACATGACCGGGTTGCGGGCCTGCGTGCGCGGGTTGAGCTTGCGAACGCTGTCGACGAGGGCGCCGCGGACGATTTCCGGGTCGAACAAGGACCGGCTCGGCAACGGGTGGCGCTCACGGGCGCTGCTGCCGACCGGGCGGATGACGGTGCTCATCTCAGGCTCCTACAGGGACAACTGCTCGACGATGGGGCCGAGCGCGAGTGCCGGGAAGAATGTGAGTCCCGCGACGATCAGCGTCACTCCGATCACGAGCCCACCGAACAAAGGCGTATGCGTCGGGAACGTTCCCGCGGTTTCCGGCGTCGGCTGCTTGCGGGCCATGGACCCTGCGATCGCGAGGATCGGGATGATCAGCAGGAAGCGGCCGACGAGCATTGCGATACCGAGTGTCGTGTCCATCCACTGCGTCGCCGCGGTGATTCCCGCGAACGCCGAGCCGTTGTTGTTGGATCCGGATGTGAACGCGTACAAGATCTCCGAGAGACCGTGTGGACCGGGGTTCCAGATCGTCACGTTCTTCACCGAACCGACGAACATCGACGCGGCGGCGAACCCGAGGAGCACCATCGGCATCGCGAGGATGTACAGCACGACGAGTTTCATTTCGGACGCCTGGATCTTCTTGCCCAGGTACTCCGGTGTTCGTCCGACCATCAATCCTGCGATGAACACCGACAGCATGACCATGATGAGCATGCCGTTGAGGCCGACACCGACCCCGCCCGGGCTCACCTCCCCGAGCATCATGTGCGACAGCGGGATCATTCCGCCGAGTGGCGTGAAGCTGTCGTGCATCGAGTTGACCGACCCGTTCGACGTGCCTGTCGTGGAGCCGGCCCAGAGCCCGGAGGCAGAGGGGCCGAAGCGAACCTCCTTGCCTTCCATGTTGCCGCCGCCCTGCGTCGACGTGACCTCCTGGTTCGCGCCGCGATCGTCGAGGAGTGGGTTGCCGTTCCCCTCGAACCCCATCGCCGCGAGCGACATCCCGGCCCAGATGACGAGCATGATCCCGAACACGGCTCGACCCTGCCGTTTGTCGCCGACCATGCGGCCGTACGTGAATGCAAGCGCGAACGGCATGATGACGATCGCGTACATCTCCACGAAGTTGTTGAGCGGACCGCTGTTCTCGAACGGGTGCGCCGAGTTCATGTTGAAGAACCCGCCGCCGTTCGTACCGATCTGCTTGATCGCGATCTGGCTGGCCGCGGGGCCACCGGGGATGACCTGCTCCGTGCCTTCTACGGTCGTAATCGTCTCGTTGCCATTGAAGTTCTGGATGACGCCCTGGCTCACGAGGAACAGCGCGAACACGAACGAGAGCGGCAAGAGGATGCGCGTCATCGTGCGCGTGAGGTCGACCCAGAAGTTGCCCAGGGTCGAAGCGCGCCGCCGCGCGAGGCCGCGGATGAGTGCGACCATCACCGCCATTCCGGCCGCGGCCGACACGAAGTTCTGTACCGCGAGCCCCGCCATCTGGGTGAGGTTGCTCATGGTCACTTCACCGGCGTACGACTGCCAGTTGGTGTTCGTCGTGAAGCTGACGGCGGTGTTCCACGACAGGTGGTGCACCGGACCGCCGAAGTCATTCGGGTTCAGGGGCAGCACGCCTTGGAGCCGCATGAGTCCGTAGAGGAACAACAGGCTGAAGATGCTGAATCCGATCACCGAGAACGCGTAGGTGGTCCAACGCTGTTCCTGGTTCTCGTCGACGCCGCAGATGCGGTAGATCAACCGCTCCACAGGGCCGAAGACGCGGTCGCCGGGCGCCTTCTTCTCGTCGCCGTAGACCTTGGCCATGTACCAGCCCAGGAGCGGTGCGCCGGCAAGAATGAGCGCGACGAAGACAATGAACTGCGCCCAACTGGCGGTTGACATCAGAACCGCTCGGGGACGAGCAGCGCCGCCACGAGATAGCCCGTGAGCAGCACCGCGAGAATCAAACCGATGATGTTGTCGGTGGTCACGGCGTCACCTCGGCGGCCTCGGGTGACTCCTCACCGCTGCGGACGATCAGCTCGCACCCTCGCACGTACAACACGCAGAGCGCGAAGAAAGCGATCGATGCGAGCACGAACACGATGTCACCCATGACTCACTCCCCGAGACAACGGTCTGCAGTGTTTTCGGCGTAGGTCGCCGCGGGAGGCGCGGTCGGGCTCGAACGCCGGCATCGAGGTCATGGCGTCATCTTCGGTGCCGTGCCGATCGATTTCCCCACGCGTTAACGGGGGCTCAGCGCGGTGAGGTTGCGTCTTAACGCCTTACTAACGGGCCCTTTCTCCACCCCGGCGTCGCGCGCACGCGACACTGGGACCATGGCCCGGGGCACGCTGCGCATCTATCTCGGTGCCG
>JBEVDP010000445.1:0-3472 GCA_040513235.1 Acidimicrobiia bacterium
CCTGATCGCCAAGGGCGTCGACATCGCGCCCGTCGTCCTGCACACGGGCGTGTCGTCGCTCGAAGCGCACGAGCAGCCGTATCCCGAGTGGTACCGCGTCTCGCCCACCACCGCGGCCCGGGTAAATCAGACCCGCGCCGACGGCGGCCTCGTCATCGCAATCGGCACGACTGTCGTGCGCGCGCTCGAGACGGTCGCCGACCGCAACGGTCGCGTGCACCCGGGCGTCGGCTGGACCGATCTCGTCATTTCCCCCTCCCGCGGCGTCTACGCCATCGACGGCATGCTGACCGGCTGGCACGAACCCGAAGCGTCACACCTCGCGATGCTCGAAGCGGTCGCGGGGCGCCCGATCCTCGACGCCTCCTACGAAGCGGCCCGCACCGAGGACTACCTCTGGCACGAGTTCGGCGACGTCCACCTCCTCCTCCCCTGACTGCTCACCGCACATACTGCCTGGTCGCGCCCATGCGTCACTCAGCCGTACTCCGTACGGCTGAGTGACGCATGGTGCTGATCTGCGGTTACGCGAGGCCGAGGCGTTCGTATTGCTCGGCGGGGGCTTCGACGTCGTCGAGGGCGGCGCGCAGGACGTCGATGGCTTCCTTTTCCGCGGCGGTCCCGGCCCGGTCTTCGGTCTGCCAGGGATCCGCGTCGAGGTCGTGGAGGTAGTTCCGGTCACATTCCACGCCGTAGCCCCAGAACGGTAGAGAGTCGCCCGGCGCGAACGGCTGGCGGATCACCGGGACGTCGGAGCCGGGCACGAATGCCAAGGCCGCGCGTTTGTCGGGTCGGGGAAGGCGCAACTCGGGGCGCGAGCGGATCGGCATCGTCGACCAGCGGTTCGACCACATCGCGAGCGGCGTGTTCTCCTCAACCGGCGCGCGCGCGTAGTGGCGTCCGCGGTCGACGATGTGCACTTGCCGGCCCCAGTAGCCGAGCAACGCGTAGTCGCGCACCGAATCGGCCGCGCCGGTGACGAGCGGCGCCAACGACCGGCCGTGCGTGCGGTGCGCGGGCGAGACAGCGAACACGTCGGCGATCGTGGAGTGCAGATCGACGTTCGTCGTCAGCGCGTCGACGGTCCCCGCTTCAACTCCCGGCCACGCGATCAGCAACGGCGTGTGCCCGAGCTCGCTGTAGATCGGGAGCCCGGGTTTGCCGAACGCGTCGCGCTCACCCAGGTAGTGGCCGTGGTCGGTGCACAAGACGACCGCGGTGTCGTCCCACAGCGCGAGGTCGTCGAGCGCGTCGAGCACACGGCCGAGCCAGTGATCGATCATCGCGACCTTCGACTGGTAGTTCGCGCGTACTTGCCGCGCCTCCTCGGGCGTCATCCGGGCGTTCGCCATGGTGTCGGTCGAGTATGGAGGCCAGATCATCAGCGGCCTGTCCCACGCCGGGTCGTAGCGACCCGACCACGGCGTCGGCGTGTCGAATGGCTCGTGCGGATCGAACTCGTCGACGAACAACAAGAAGCGGTCGTGATGGCGCGCACTGCTGCGCAGCCATTGCTCGGCCGCCTGCATCGTCCGCGGTCCGGGGAACTCGTCCTCCGCCCGGAAGTAGGTGCGGGAGTCGTCGTACGGATGGTGGACGAACGACGGTGCGGCCGGGAGGGCGGGAGTCCCGGTCCACGACGGGTCAGGACGCGTGCGCCAGGGGTCGCCTTCGTGACCGCGCACGTAGTCCCACGCGCTGAAGTCCGTGTGGTAATTCTCGCCGCCGCACTCGAAGAGGTGCGGGTGGTCGGAGACGAGCATCGTCGTGACGCCCGCGCGCCGCAGGTCGTAGGTGATCGCGTCTTCCCACACTTCGATGGATCCCCACGGCCGCCACAGGAAGTCGAGCGCGCCGACCAGCACGTCGTGGCGAGCAGGCATACACGGCAGCGAGCCCGACCAGTGCCGGTCGAATCGCAGCGACCGCGCCGCGAGCCGGTCGAGGTTCGGCGTCGCGACGGGCTCGATGTCGGCCCACGCGCCGACGCCGGTCGCGACACGTCGCGCCCGCTGCTCCGCCTCGTCGAGGTAGCACGACAGGAAGTGGCGGTTCAGACTGTCGAGCAGCAGAACAACGACGTTCTGCGGCTTCCGCCCGCTGTCGCGCTTCGACGCCTCAGGCATACGTCCAGCGTTGCGCCGGCTCCGAGCCTTCCGCGTATTCAATGCACTGCACGTCGAACTGGATCGGCAACAGGTACCGGACGTAGAACGCGTGCACCGTTACCGACCCGGTGACGAGATCCTCTTTGAACTCGAGGATCTTCACGCGGTCGTCCTTCTCGCGCCACTTCTTCGCGAGCTCGAGCAACTCGTCCACCTCGGCGCGCGAGTCGCACAAGATGCCGAGGTGGTCGTAGCCGGGCGACTGCATCGGCTTGTCGGCTTCCGCCAGGAGGATGAAGTGCTGGGCTCCATCGGGTCCGGCCAGCAAGAAGTTGGTCTGGTTGAACAACTCGACGTCGACGCCCCGCCACTCGAACATCTCGCCGTAGAAGGCCGCGATGTCGCGCCGGGTGTCCTCGTCGAGGGCACCACGCGGGAACGTCAATTCCATGTGGTTGAACCGTTTCGCCATGCGTGTCAGCGTACAATTGCTGTCGATGGTGGGCTCCTGCCCGCTTTGTGGCGCACCGAAGGCCGCCGGGCGCGCCGTCGCTCTCCTAGATCGTCACCACGATCACGTGCGGGCCGGGCTCGCGTAGCGACCGTTCGAGCGCGTCCGTGAACTCCTCCGCACTGTCGGGGCGGGTCGCGTCGACCCCCATCCCCTGCGCGAGCGCAACCCAGTCGAGCGCCGGATTCGACAGGTCGAGGAGTGACTGCGCGCGCGGCCCTCCCGCGCCGGCGCCGACGCGTCCGAGCTCGATGTTCAAGATCGCGTACGACCGATTGTCGTAGAGAACCGTGGTGACGTCGAGCCGTTCGCGCGCTTGCGTCCACAGCGACTGCAGCGTGTACATCGCGCTGCCGTCGGCCTGCAGGCAAAGCACCGGACGATCCGAGCACGCAACGGCCGCGCCCGTCGCCGACGGCAACCCCTGGCCGATCGCACCACCCGTGAGTGTCAGCCAGTCGTGCCGCGGTGCACCCGCGGTTGCGCCGGGCGTGAAGATCCCGCTCGTGAGCGCTTCGTCGACGACGATCGCGCCGTCGGGCAACAGCGCGCCGACGGCGGCGGCCGCCGAGACTGCATCGAGGGCGCCTCCGGGCCGTTCGGGACGCGCCGCCGGCACGAGCACCGCGTCGTCGGCTCCCGCGCCGAGCGCGTCGGCGAGGTGCTCGAGCGCAAGGGGCGCATCGTCAGCGTCGGCCGCGAGCACGTGGACTTCACAACCGTCCGGGACGAGGCTGCTGGGCTTGCCGGGGTAGGCAAAGAACGACACGGGCGGTTTCGTGTCGACGATCACGAGGTGGCGGATGCCCTGCAACTGGGCAACGGCTACCTCGGAGAAGTAACCCAACGGCTC
>JBEVDP010000446.1:0-6336 GCA_040513235.1 Acidimicrobiia bacterium
TACTGCTCGCGGGTCGCTACACGCTTCTCGACCATTCGGGGCTCGACGAGCTCCTTCCCCTGTGCGCACGAAGCGATGTATCCGTCATCGCTGCTGGCGTCGTCAACAGTGGGATCCTCGCCGATCCGCGCGACGGAGCTCCGTTCTTCTACCGTCCCGCGCCACCGGACCTTCTCGCTCGAGCGCGGGCGATGCAAGATGTTTGTGGACGCCACGGCGTCGCGCTTGTCGATGCCGCACTCCAGTTCCCCTTCGGACACCCGAGCGTGACGACTGTCCTCATTGGCTCGCGTTCGCCTGACGAGATGCGCCGAAACTTCGAGTCGATGCGGACGCCGATCCCCGATGACCTCTGGGCCGAGCTGCGGGCCGAGGGATTGCTCGGCGGTGACGTGCCCGCTCCTGGTGACGCGTGACCACGTCGCGGGGGGTTGCAATGGTTACCGGCGCGGGAAGTGGGATTGGGAGAAGTGTCGCGGTTGCGCTTGCTGAGAGCGGTTATTCGGTAGTTCTGGCCGGTCGTCGACTGGAAGCTTTGACACAGACGGCGGCGATCGCAGACGCGAGCGGCGTGGCGACGCTCGTCGTCCCAACCGACGTCCGCGACCCGGTCGCGGTCGATGAGCTCTTCGCTGCCACCGAAGAACGGTTCGGACGGCTGGATCTGCTCTTCAACAATGCGGGAATCGGCGCTCCCCCCTCGCCACTCGAGGACCTGGCGTTCGACCAGTGGAAGTCGGTCGTCGACACCAACCTCACGGGAGCCTTTCTGTGCACGCAGGGGGCGTTCAGGCTCATGAAGCGACAGGAACCGCGCGGCGGGCGAATCATCAACAACGGTTCGATCTCTGCGCACGTCCCACGACCGCACTCGGCTCCGTACACCGCAACGAAGCATGCGATCACCGGTCTGACGAAGGCCACGTCGCTCGATGGCAGGAAGCACGACATTGCCTGTGGTCAGATCGACATCGGGAATGCGGCAAGCGAGCCTCTGTCGCGCGCGTCGAGCGGGCTCCCGCAAGCCGACGGCACGGTGACCGCGGAGCCCACGATGGAACTCGAGCACGTCGCGAGTGGCGTCGTGTACATGGCGAGCCTGCCGCTCGAAGCCAACGTGCAGTTCCTCACGGTCATGGCGACGAAGATGCCCTACATAGGACGAGGCTGACTCAGCCCTGTCTCGCCTTCGAGACATGGTTGAGCGTCGTGAGCGCCTCGGGCGGAAGCTCGAGATCGAAGCCGGGCATGTTCTCGCGGTACTGCTCGAGGGTGCGGGGCCCGATGATGATCGATGTCACGCCTCGCCGAGAGCCCAGCCACGCGATGCTGACGGCGGTGGCCGTCGCCCCGAGCTCCGCGGCGATCTTCTCGACAGCTTCGACGATGTCGAACTGGCTGTCGCTCATCAGTGCCGCCGCCGAATCCGGCCGCATGGCGAGCCGGCGCGCCAAGCGGGTCCCATCCGGCACGTCGGCGCCGCGCCGGTAGCGCCCTGTGAGCATCCCGCCCGCGAGGGGGCTGTACACCAGCGTGCCGAGCCCGTGTCGTTGGCACGCAGGCAGCACGTCGCTCTCGATACCGCGAGCGATCAGCGAGTACGGCGGCTGGAGGCTGACGAACGGCGTCCCGTTCGCGCGCGCGGCGGCCCACTGCGCCTCGACGATCTGGCTCCCCGTGTAGTTCGAACAGCCGATGTAACGAACCTTGCCCGACTTCACGAAGCCGTCGAGCGTGGCCATTGTCTCTTCGATCGGCGTGTCGGGGTCCCACGAGTGCATCTGGTAGAGGTCGATGTAGTCGGTGCCGAGTCGACGAAGACTTGCTTCGAGCGCGGCCGTGAGGTGACGCCTCGAGGTGCCCGCGTCGTTCGGACCCCTGCCCTGCGCACCACGGGCCTTGGTCGCGAGCACGACCTCATCCCGGCGGCCCTGGAGCGATCGGCCCACGATCTGCTCCGACTCGCCACGCGTGTAGACGTTGGCGGTGTCGATGAAGTTGTTCCCGGCATCGAGAAACTCCGCGATGATGCGTTGCCCTTCCGCTTCGTCGCAGGGTGCGTCGGCGGACGTCCCGAAGTTCATGGCGCCGAGGCATGCCCGCGAAACCTTCAAACCTGAGTGTCCCATTGTCACGTAGTCCATCGCGCACCCATCCTCGTGGTATCAACCAAGTGAATACCCGTGCGGCATTGCCGCCGGTCTGTGACGTGACACTACCGAACACCTCGACCGACCCGGTTTGGACAGATCGCGCGTAGCGTCGTGGACGTCACCTCGATCGGCGAGCGGAGGTTCCGAGACATGCATCGACGTGATCTCGAGGTCGGTGACCGCGTGGTCCTCGCGCTCAACGACGGCGAGTTCGTGATGGAGGAGGGATTCCTCAACGTTCCGAGGGCCCAGCACCAATTTGCCGGCAGCGACGGCGTCGCGCGCCTGCCGATCGGTTGCTTCGTCGTGCCGGGCGAGACCACCACGCTGATCGACGCCGGGCTCGGGCCCAAGACGCTCGGAGGTGTCCTCCGGGGCGGGGCGCTCCTCGATGAGCTCGCCGCGTGCGGCATTCACCCCGAAGACATCGATCGTGTCGCGCTCTCCCATCTCCACCCCGATCATGTCGGGTGGCTCGCGACGGCGCAGGCCGAGCCGGTATTCCGCAACGCGGTCGTCTGTGTAGGACGCGGCGACTGGGTGGCCTTCGTCGAGGAGAAGACCGCCTACCTCTCCCCGAAGATCGACCACGTGCTCGAGGGCGTCGCCGATGCGGGGCGACTGGTGCTGATCGACGACGAACATCTGGTCGCGCCGGGGATCACGGCGCTCCCCGCTCCTGGGCACACGCCGGGCCACACGATCTTCGTCGTGGAAGACCGAGGTGAGCGGCTCCTGATCCTCGGCGATGCGATGTACTGCCCGCAGCAGCTCACCGACATCGACCTCGCAGCAATGCACGACCTCGACAAGGACCTTGCGCGACGAACGCGGTCGTTGATCCAACAGGATCTGGACGCCCACGGTACGTCCGCGATCGGCTGCCACTTTCCCGGGCTCGACGCGGCGCGGGTGCTCGGCTCCACCTGACGCCCCGACCGACGCAAGGCCCGGGCGTACGTCTCGTGAGCTCGAAACGGTAGCGTTCGGTACGAGTGGGTTCCTGTTCGGCGTCGACGATCGTTCGCCGATTCACTCGGAGGAGCGTCCGATGGCTCACCAGCTCGTGATTCGCAACGGCACCATCGTCGATGGCACCGGGTCACCTCCTTACCCGGGCGATCTCGCGGTCGACGCCGGCCGCATCACCGCAATCGGACGCGTCGATGGCGACGGCGCGGAGGAGATTGACGCCACCGGGCTCGTCGTCACGCCTGGGTTCGTCGATCCGCATACCCACCTCGATGCCCAGTTGTGCTGGGACCCTGATGCAACGCCATCGAGCTTGCACGGGGTGACGACCGTGCTCATGGGCATGTGCGGCTTCGGGATCGCGCCGTGCGCCGACGGCGGAGGCGACTATCTCCTCCAGAGCCTCGAGCGAGTCGAGGAGATCCCGTTCGAGAGCAGTTCGCTCGGCGTCCCGTTCGCGTGGTCTACGTGGCCCGAGTACCTCACGTATCTCGAGTCGCAACCGCTGGCAGTGAACTTCGGTGGAATGGTGCCGCACTCGGCCCTTCGCTGCTTCGTGATGGGCGATCGCGCGCGACAAGGTCCGGCCACAGCCGAAGAACGCCGGCAGCTCGCGCAGGAGTTGCGGCGATCACTCGACGGTGGGGCACTCGGTTTCGCGACATCACGCGGAACGAATCACTACGACGCATTTGGCGCTCCGGTCCCGAGCCGCTTCGCCGACGACGCCGAGCTGCGCGAGCTCGTCATGGAGTGCAGTGGTCGGCCATGGCAGATCAACCTCGCGACGAAAGTCGCCCCCGAGGCCGCGCCGATGCTCGACGAAGTCGACGTGTACGCGGCGTGGACCGAGGAAGCCGGCGCACGCCTCACCTGGTCGCCGTTCTTCGCCGAACCGACCGAAGAGGTCTGGCGTGAAGTGCTCGACCACCACCACGCACTGAACCACAAGGTGGTGGTCAAGCCACAGGTCAGCCCGGGTCCGTTCACCACGACGCTGCGCTTCGACGGCGACAAGATCGCGGGCGTGACCGGTTGGAAGTCGGTGATGACTGGCTTCGCATCCCTCGACCGGCCGGCGCGCATCCAGCGCCTCATGGATCCTCACGTACGTGAGATGCTCCGCCAGGCGCCCGATGCCTACGCGAACATGCCACTCGCCGAGCGCCCGCGCTTCGGCGTGCCGCCGAGCTACGACGCGTGGATGATCATCGACACCGCGCGGCCCGAGCTGCTCGGTCTCACCCTGGTGGAGGCGGCAGAACGCAGCGGCGTCGCGCCTTCCGATCTGTTGTGTGATCTCGCAGTCGCCGACGACTTGCAGATCGAGGTCCAGGTCCCGATCGTGAACGGTAACTGGCGCGCGGCTGCAGTGTTGAGCGCCGACGAAGACACGTTGATCGGGCTCGGCGACTCCGGTGCCCACGTGTCGACCGTCACCAACTACGTGTACCCGACGGATCTCCTCGCGCGCCTCGTGCGTGACGAGCAGCTGTTCACCCTCGAGGCCGCGGTTCAGCGCATCACCTCCGACCCGGCGCGGTTCTTCGGCGTTCCGGGCCGGGGCGAGCTGCGGGTGGGCTACTACGCCGATCTCTGCGTGATCGACCTGCCGCGGCTCGGTGTCGGGCGACTCGAAGTGAGGCGCGACCTTCCTGGGGGCGCCCCGCGTCTCTTTCGCGACGCGCAGGGCTACGCCGCCGTCGTGGTGAACGGTGAAGTTACGATCCGAGACGACAACTTCACCGGCGCTCGTTCGGGCCGGGCAGTGCGCGCAAGCGATCTCGCCACCTCGATCGCGTGACGTCCGAGCCAGTCTCGGAGCACCTCGCGCCAGGCGATCTGAACATCGCCGATCGCGAGGCGATGGCGGAGTTCGGCATCCCGCCCGATCGCTACTTTGCCGTGCTCCGCCGCACGAGCCCGGTTCACTGGAACCCGCCGCCGCCGCTTCCCGACACGGGGCAGGTGTTCGTCACCAAGGGATTCTGGATCCTCTCGAAGTATGCCGACGTCGACATGGCGTCGAAAGACTGGGCGCGCTTCTCGGCATGGGAGGGCGGCGTCCTCTGGCTCGACCCGGAGAACGTCGATTTCACGTCGGTCGAGAACCTCCGGGCGGGGTTGATGGGGATGGATCCACCAGACCACACGATGTTCCGGCGCCTGCTCCAGCCCGGTTTCACACCGCGGCGCGTCGCCGAGCTCGAACCGGCGATGCGGGTTCAGGCGCAGAGGATCGTCACAGATCTCGCAAGGAGAGGCAGTGCCGAGTTCGTCTTCGACGCAGCCGCGCAGCTGCCCATGTTCCTGCTCTGCGAGCTGATGGGCATCCCCGAAAAGGATCGCCCGCAGTACGTCGAGCAGGCGGTGGATGCGGCAAAACTCGACGATCCCGACGTCGATCAACGTTCCGTCAATTCCGCCCTCTTCAGGTATTGCCGGGACCTCGTGGCACGCAAGCGCGAACGGCCCGACGACACGATGATCAGCAAGTACGCCAACGGCACCATCGATGGCCGCCGGCTCACCGACATGGAGATCGCGGAGTTCTTCGTGACATTGTCGATCGCCGGACACGAGACCGCCCGCAACACCACCGCGCACTTCGTCCGACTCATGAGTGAACACCCCGGCCAGAAGCAGCTCCTCCTCGAAGATCTCGACGCGCGCCTGCCGAATGCCATCGAGGAGGTGCTGCGATTCTCGCCGCCGGTGATGCATTTCCGACGCACCGCGACAACCCAGATCGAGCTACGGGGAAACGTCATCGCGAAGGGAGACAAAGTCCTCCTTTCCTACGTGTCCGCGAATCGCGACGACGAGGTTTTCGAAGACGGCGACCGGTTCGACATCCTGCGCGCGAACGCCAATGCGCACCTCGCGTTCGGGGCCGGACCCCACTACTGCCTGGGCGCGGCGCTGGCGCGCATGCAGCTGCGCTGCATCCTCGGTGAGGTGTACCGCGTGCTACCCGAGCTCGAGGTGTCCGACGCGCCGACGTGGATGAGGAGCGTGTGGCTGAATGGTCTCAGCGCGATGCCGGTGCGCACCGGGGCGTGAAGCGCTCCGGTCGGTGACGCGACGCCGCTCATCTCGGCGTGTCGGTGTCCAGTTCCTGCATGGCTGCGATCACGGAGCTGTGGAAGTCGATGACGAACTCGCTGCTCACTTGGTTGGTGGGTATGACAAATGCACCCGCAGCCAAACC
>JBEVDP010000447.1:0-6042 GCA_040513235.1 Acidimicrobiia bacterium
ATGACGGAAGCAGCCGTCACATTCTCTCGTCGCGACGGGTCTTCAGTGTGACGGACCAACCGGACGCGAAGGAGAACGAGATGAGCGTGATGATGGTGCGCCAGAACGTCAAGGACGGGAGCATCGATGAGGCCGAGGCGGCGGTGCGCGAGCTGTTCGCGACGCTCTCTCGCGTGCGACCGGAGGGCGTGCGCTACGCGTCGACGCGGGTGGCGGACACTTCGACATTCGTGATCCTGCTCGAGCTCGCCGACGGCATCGAGGATCCCCGGCCCGCGATCCCCGAGTACGTGCAGTTCCTGGAGCAGCTCACGCGCTGGGTGGACGGACCGCCGGCAATCGAGCGCCTCGACGTCGTCGGGTCGTACAACCTGTTCGGAGCCCAGCGCGAGGAGTCCGCCGCTCGATAGGTGGCTCGATCGACCAGCGCCTCCCCTGATGCGACAAGGAGATTCCGATGAAGGCAGTCCGCATTCAAGAGCCGAAGGGCTTCCAGGGCATCGATGGCCTCGTCTACGAGGACGCCCCGGATCCCCAGCCCGCCATCGGCGACGTTCTCGTGCAGGTGCGTGCTGCGAGCTTCACCCCCACCGAGCTGATGTGGCCGCTCGCTACCGATCGATCCGGGCACGAGCGGGAGTTTCGAATCCCGGCCCACGAAGGTTCGGGCGTGGTGGTCGCGCTCGGCTACGGCACCGCCGGCGTGTCGGTCGGCGACGAGGTCTACGGCCTCATCGACGGATACCGCGACGGCTGGGCCGCCGACTACGTCGCGATCGAGGCCCGCAGCGTGGCACCGAAGCCGACGACGGTCGATTTCGTCGAAGCCGCTGCGATCCCGCAGGCCGCGCTCACGTCATGGCAAGCGCTGTTCGACCACGGCCAGCTCGAGTCCGGACAGACCGTGGTGATCCACGGTGCCGGCGGCGGGGTCGGGTCGATCGGAGTGCAACTGGCCCGCTGGGCCGGCGCGCACGTCGTCGGAACCGGCCGAGCCGGCGCTCGCCAGCGCGTGCTCGATTTCGGCGCGGACGAATTCATCGACGTCGAGCAGGACGGCTGGGAGTCGACGATCCGTCCCGTCGATCTGGTCTACGACAACATCGGCGGCGACGTGCTCGCCCATTCACCTGCGATCGTCAAGCCCGGTGGTGCAGTGGTGTCCGTCATGGCTCCACCGCAAACCGATCGGGACGACATCCGCACAGTTCACTTCGTACGCGACCCGAGCGGTGCCCAACTCCGCGAGATCTCTCGACTCGTCGACAAGGGCACGCTGCGCCCCCAAGTCAGTGCGGTCTACCCGCTCGCAGATGCGCGAGAGGCCTTCATGGCCAAGTCCACCAAGCACATTCCGGGCAAGGTCGTGCTGACACCCTGACCACTCTCCTCGGACGCAAGACATCGTGGGCCTCGATCGATCCCGTGCCTTGACGCTCATCGCCCCTTTAAGCGCGAGAGCAGGCGCCGCACTGCGATGACGTGCAAGCCGGTACCAACGACCAGCAGCCGGTACATCGCGCCGGCCCGGCCGGGGAACGCGGCCCGAGTTTCGGCGGTGAGCCGCGACCGGTCGGCACCGAGCGGCTCGAGGCGAAAGATCAGCCCGTAGGAGGCGAAGCGGTGGCGGCCCTCGAGCACGAGTTCTGACTCTGGGATCGCGGCGACCACGCGAAACCCCGGCAGTGTCGAGCCTTCGGCGAGCGGGCGCGGTCCGGACGCGGAGCGGGGGACGCACCCCACCACCCGCGCGTAGCGCCCTGCCCAGGGTCGTGAAAAGGCACGGTCAACGGCTTCGAGCACGGCCGGCCAGACGTTCTCGACACCGGTCGCGAGGTCAGTCGTGTGCACGTCAAGGGGCGGCAATTGCCCGGGCTGCATCAACGTCGCAGTGTGGCAGACGCCGGCGCGTTGGTGAGGATCGTCACGCCTTCGCGCGCTCGTTGTGATACCTCAATCCCGAAAATCGTGAAAAGCGAGGGAGTCACGATGCCATCACCGCAGTGGGTCGTGGAGCCGATTGGTTGGGTCGAGTCGGTACTCGTCGACGCCGACGCCGCGCCCAAGCAAGGAACCGAAGGGGCACCGGATGCCTGGATCGCCATCGAGCCCGCGTTCGAGCACGCGATCGCCGATCTCGCGGTCGGCGACGAGATCATCGTGTTGACGTGGCTCGATCGCGCGCGTCGCGACGTCCTCCGGGTCCATCCGCGCGATGACCCCGCCGCGCCGCTCACGGGTGTGTTCAGTACGCGATCAGCGGATCGTCCGAACCCGATCGGGCTGCATCCGGTACGCATCATCGAGATCGTCGACCTGCGAGTGCACGTTGCCGACTTCGAAGCGATCGACCGCACACCGGTCATCGACATCAAGCCGGTCATTCAGGTGAGCAACGATCCGAACTCGCCGTGACCAGGTGCGACTGTTTCCGCCCGAGCTGCATCAACCTCGCAGCGCGGCAGACACCGGCTCGTAGGTGAGGATCGTCACGCCTTCGCCCACCGACCGGGAGTCGACGAGCCGCAGCCGCTTCTTGTCGCGCGTCTCGCCGAACAGTCGTCGGCCCTTGCCCAACACGACGGGATACAGCATGAGCCGGATCTCGTCGACGAGGTCCCGGTCGAACAGCGCCTGTACGAGCTTCGTGCTGCCGTGCACAACGATGTCGCCGTCGTGCGCCGCCTTCAGCTTCCCCACGATCTCTCCGAGATCGCCGTTGACCACCGTGGTGTTGCTCCACTCGGGGTCCGTGATGGTCGACGAGACCACGTACTTGGGCAGCGAGTTGAACCGGTCGGCGAACTCGCCTGTCCGGGACGGCCAGGAGTCCGCGAACCCGTTGTAGGTATTCCGACCGAGGAGCAGCGCCTCGCTCGCGATCGTCTCGTCGAACTTGAACGCGTCGCCGTCGTCTCCGCGACTGATCTCAAAGCTCCATCCGCCGTACTCGAATCCTTCGACCCCGCCTGGGTCTTCGACGACGCCATCGAGCGTGACGAACTCAGTGACAACGATCTTTCCCATTACGCGTCTCCAGTGTGAATCGTGCGTTCGTTCCTGTTACAGGTTCTGTCCGTACTCGACGAGCGCCCAGAGCAGGCACACGAACGCGGCCAGGGTCGCTACCGCGCGGACGAGGTTCCATCGGACCCACTTCGCTTCGTTGAATCGCCGGCGCACCGCGCCGACATCGGCGATGCGATCGGGATCGCCGGCCGCTTTGAGCTCGTCATTGAGCGGCACGTTCACCGTGATCGTGCTGACGAACACCCACAGGTACAACAGGAACGCCGCGATTGCCCACGGGAGTACCGATCGGTCGTCGTCGCCGAAATGCAGCGCGGCCGCGACACCCGAACTCAGTAGCGCGCCGACGAACGTGGACATGAACAACGGGTTGATGATCGCTCGGTCGATGCACTGAAAGGCGCCCACGAACGTCCGGTCGTCGGCGCGCCGCAAGCCCGGCATGATCGCATTGGCATAGATCCCGAACACGCCGGCCATCAAGCCCATGCTCAGCGCGGCCACGACGAGCGTCGCGCCTCGGAGTGCGTTCATTCCTGTGTGTGGACGCCGACGGCCGTCCCCTGCCACACGCCAGTCGCGGCGGCGGCGCGTGCGTAGTCTCTGAAGGTCCGCGGGGCCCGGCCCAGTGCCTGCTCGACACCGAATGCGATGCTCGCGTTGGCGTCGACGAGGACGTCGGTGAACAGGTACCGCAACAGGTCGATCTCTTCGGTCGGCACGCCCAGACCGACCAACGCGGATACGAAGTCGTCTACGGAGATCTCGACATAGCGCAGCGATCGTCCGGTCGCGCGCCCGATCTCCTCGACTGCTTCGGCATGCGTCAGGGCGTCGGGCCCCGTCAATTCGTATACGCGTCCGGCATGGCCGTCTTCGGTCAGCGCGGCGACGGCAACGTCGGCGATGTCGTCGGCATCCACGAACGGCGCGCGCACGTCACCCGCCGGGAGCGCGAGCTCACCCGCGGCGAGCATCTCGGCGAAGAAGTTCTCGCTGAAGTTCTGCATGAACCAGCTGCAACGCACGATGGTCCACTCCGCGCCCGACGCCTGGAGGGCTTCCTCGGCGCGCTGTGCACCGACCTCCCCGCGTCCCGAAACCAGCACCAGACGCCGGCAGCCCGCGGCAAGGGCGAGCTCGGCGAAGTCGCGAATCGCGTCGACAGACGACGCGACTGCGACGTCGGGGTAGTAGGCGATGTATGCCGCGTGCATCCCTTCGAGAGTAGGACGCCACGTGGTGCGGTCAGCCCAGTCGAACGGCGGCCGGACGGAACGCGAGCCGATCCGCGTCGGAACCCCGCGCGCCGCGAGCCTCGCTGCGACTCTGCGACCGGTCTTGCCGGTGCCGCCGGCAACCAGTGTCGGCATCGGCGATGAGGTCCGTTCACTCATGTTCGCTCCTGTTCCCTCGAGGTCGTGCACTCGTTTGAGTGCCTCGACGAAGCCGAGCCAGCCCACGAACCGTTCGTCGGCGCCCCGTTCGGAGCGCAAACGTCCACTGATCGGCTGGCGGTCGAGATGCAGATCGAGCTGCACGCTGAGAAGGCGATCATCGGGAGCGCCGGCTTCGTCGTCCATCGCGGCGACCGTACGCTCGCTGCATCGAAACGGCGTCGGGGAGCTCCCTGATTTCGCTCCCTGATGTTCCGGGTGATCGCTGTGACTCGTATCGTTCAGCGCTCCTCGGGCGGAGTCGCCGGCAGTGCATTGACCAGCGCCGCGCGGCCCGAGATGCCGAGCTTGCGGTACACCCGCCCGAGATGGGTCTCGACGGTCTTTCGCGTCACGAAGAGTGCCTGTGCGATTTCGGGGTTGCTCTGGCCCTGTGCCGCGAGCTCGGCGACGCGGCGCTCGGAGGCGGTCAACTGCTCGACTCCCGTGCCTGCGCCGCTCGGCTGGCCGCCTGCCGCGCGCAGTTCTGTTCTCGCACGATCCGCGAGCGCATGGGCGCTGCAGTCCTCGGCGATGTCGAACCCGTGCTGGAGCACGCCTCGCGCTTCGGCGCGGTGGTTGGCGCGTCGCAGAGCAGCGCCAAGGTCCGTGAGCGCGCGTGCGTGCTCCAGCCGCGCCGGGGAGCCCTCGAGCATGTCCGCAGCCTCACGGAGGCGATCCACCGACGCGGCGCCGTTCTCGACGAGTGCGGTCGCGCGGAGCGCGATGCCGATGCCGGAGGCGGATCCCCAACGCCGCGCTCGCGCGAGGTCGTCCCGAACCATTCCGAGCGCACCGGCGCGCTCTCCGATCGCAACGAGCGCCGGCGCGGCCCGAGATCGCCAGCGCGATGCGAGCGCGTTCGCGCCTCCCCACAGCTCGTCGCGGCGACCGAACTCGATCAGGTCGTCGACGCCTTCGCGCGCCCGCCCCTGTGCCAGTCGGAGCAAGCCTCTGGCTTCGAGCAGGTCGTTGTTCGCGAGGCCCGGTGGTATGTCCTTGCGAAAGACACTGTCGTGCAGCGTTGCCTCGGCCGCATCGACCTCGCCAGCCTCGATGAGCGCTTCGATCAGCAGACCGAGCGCGAAGGCACTTCCGAGCAGGATGCCGCGGGCGGTGAGCATCTCGAGCGCCGTACGCGCGTCTGCCTCGGCCCGCGCGATAGCACCACGGCGCAGCGCGACCCAACCGCGAAACTCGATGACGAACGCCAGGGGCGGGATCGACTCGCGAGCCCGAGCGTGGACGAACGCCTGCGCGAGACACACGTCGGCGAGATCGAGCGCGTCCGTCGCCAACAACCCGACCATGAGGAGATAGAAGGGACCGGCGACGTCGACCTCCTGCTCCCCGATCAAACGTCCACCTGCGAGCGCGCGTTCGATGTGCTGCACCGCGGCGCGTTCCGATTCGCTCGCACGCGCGCGCTCGAACGCCAGGCTCGCCCGCACCAACCGCTCACCCGGCGTGCTGCCTGCGAGGTCGGCGTAACGTTCGAGACGCTTCGCGGCCGGGGCGCGCCGCTCGACTCCGGCCTCCTGCGCGTGGGCCGCGAGCTCCGCCTCGAGCACGAGTG
>JBEVDP010000448.1:0-4936 GCA_040513235.1 Acidimicrobiia bacterium
TGCTCGAACACACGGATGTCGAGCCGATCGCCGTAGCGGGCTTTGGCGTACGGCAAGACGTCGCCGGCGAGGTCTTCGACGGTCATCCGCCGGATGTGTTCGCCGTTCATCCACTCGAGCTTCTTGAAGTCGAACGTCGCCGCCGACGGCGTGACCCGGGCGATGTCGAACTCGCCGATGAGCTGCTCGGTCGTGAGCACCTCCTGGCCGTCCTCCGGCCCCCAGCCGAGAAGCGCCAGGTAGTTCACGAGCGCACGCGGCAAGTAGCCCGAGTCGCGGAACTCCTCGACGGTGTCGGCGCCATGGCGCTTCGAGAGCTTGCCGCCACCCGGAGCGAGGATCATCGGCAGGTGCGCGTAGACAGGCGTTTCCGTGTCGCCGAGCGCGCGGCGCAACGCGAGCACCCGATGCGTCGAGTCGATGAGGTCTTCACCGCGCAAGACGTGAGAGATCGCCATCTCCATGTCGTCGACTGCATTGGCGAGGAAGAACACCGGAGTTCCGTTGGTACGCACGATCACGAAGTCGGGCACCGTCGACCACTCGACAGACACTTCGCCGCGCACGAGATCAGTGAACGTACTGCGGCCTTCGTCTGGGGTCCGGAAGCGCACCGAGCGGGGACGGCTCTCGGCTGCGCGCGCGGCGCGCTCGTCGGCCGTGAGGTCGCGGCAGCGACCGTCGTACCCAGGAGGCCGTCCGGCCTTGATCGCTTCGTCGTTGCGCTGCTTGACCTCGTCTTCGGTGCAGTAGCACTCGTACGCATCACCCGACGCCAGCAGGCGATCGGCCGCGGCGAGATAGGTCTCGAAGCGATGGCTCTGGAGAACCGGGCCTTCGTCCCAGTCGAGACCGAGCCAGCGCATGACGCGCTGGATCTGCTCGATCGCCTCGTCCGTCGAGCGCTGGACGTCGGTGTCCTCGATACGAAGCACGAAGGTACCGCCCGTGTGCCGGGCGTAGAGCCAGTTGAACAGGGCAGTACGCGCGTTCCCGACGTGCATGAAGCCCGTAGGGGCGGGCGAGAAACGGACGCGCGGGGCATTCATGGAACGCCAAGTCTACGGGGAGGGTGCCTCCGTCAGGCGTCTACCGCGCACAGCTCCCACGGCAGGGCAACGCTGCTGCGGGCGTTGCCTCGTCACCATCACCCCGCTTCGATTGCGAAGACCTCCCACATCAGCGGGACGCCACGCAGCTCGAACTCACCTCGCGATGCGAAGGTTACGGCGGAACCGACGACCACGTCCCGGACGGTGCGTGAGGCCCAGACCTCGCCCGCGCCCGCGAGCGCGGCGACGCGGGCGGCGATGTGGACGGCGAGGCCGGCCAGATCGTCGCCGCGCCGTTCGCACTCGCCGGTGTGGAGACCGGCCCGGATCGGGAGCCCGGCCGCGTTCGAGGCCGCGGCGATCGCCAGCGCGCAGCGGATCGCGTCGGTCGGTGCGGTGAAGGTCGCGACGAACCCGTCGCCCGTCGTATTCACCTCACGACCGCCGAAGCGGCCGAGTTGCGCGCGCACGAGTGCGTCGTGGGCGTCCAGCTCCGACCGCCATCCGCTGTCGCCGAGGGTCGCCGCGCGCGCGGTCGAATCGACGATGTCGGTGAACAGCACCGTGGCGAGCACGCGGTCGGCGGAACCGTGGCGCTGGCCGGTGAGGAACTCCTCGACCTCGTCGAGCAGCTGATCGGCGTCGCCCGAGAACGCCAGATGATCGTTCCCGGGCAGCTCGACGTACCGAGCGCCGTCGATGTGCTCGGCCATCCACTTGCCCAAGCGCGCAGGCACGAACAAGTCGTCGGCCCGAGAAAGGACGAGGGTGGGCTGCCCGATCGAAGACAGCGAGCCCCGTTGATCGGCACCGACCGTCATGGCAAGCAGCTGCCGGGCCCGGATCGGACTCGCGCCCCGCCGGCCCGCGCGCGACCACCATTCGAGGAACCGTGTGTCGTTCCGGAGGCTCGGCGCGATCAGGCTGAGGTCGTCCTGACCCGCCGCCGTCCATGCCACGTCGGGGTCGGAGTTGTCGCGCAGGAATCCCTCGAGCAGTTCGGCTCGGACACCCACGCGGTAGTCGTCGTCACGGGCGAGGCGCGCATAACAATTCGCGAATACCAGGGAGTCGACGCGATCGGGCTCGGACGCGGCGAGCTCGAGCGCAACCACGCCCGCGCCGGTCTCGGCCAGGATCGCAACTCGCGTACTCCCAGCCGCGTCGAGAACTGCGAGCGCATCGGTTGCCATGTCGCCGACAGTGTGCGGTTCAGAGTTCTCGGGCGGATCCGACAGGCCGACGCCGCGCCAGTCGAAGCGGATGACGCGGGCGAACGACGCGAGCCGGCGCAGATAGCGAGCCGTATGGGGTTCCTCTTCGAACGACTCGAAGGACACCGTGAGGGTCGAGATCCACAGGAGATCGAGCGGTCCGGCGCCGAACGTCGTGAACGCAACGTGCGCGCCCCGGCTCCGCGCGTACGCCACGTCCACGGTCAGCCGCCGAGAAGCCGCTTGGCGATCACGACGCGTTGGATCTGGTTCGTCCCTTCATAGATCTGCGTGATCTTGGCGTCGCGCATGAAGCGCTCCGCGGGCGCGTCCTTCGTGTACCCGAGTCCACCGAGGAGCTGTACGCAGTCGGTCGTCACGCGCATCGCGGTGTCGGACGCGAACAACTTGGCCATCGACGAGGGCGCGCCGGTGTCAGGGTGTCCGGTATCGAGCCGGGCACAGGCGCGGTAGACGAGCAAGCGCGCGGCGTCGACCTCGGTCGCCATGTCGGCGAGCATGAACTGCAGGCCTTGGAACTCGGCCAGCGAGCGGCCGAACTGGCGGCGTTCACCGACGTATGCGACAGCGAGATCGAGCGCGCCCTGGGCGATTCCGAGAGCCTGCGCGCCTACCAACGGCCGCGAGCCGTCGAGCGCGCCCATCGCGTAGTGGAACCCGCGGCCCTCCTCGCCGATCAGGTTGGCGGCGGGCACGATGCACCTGTCGAGGACGACCTCGCCCGTGGGCGAGCCGCGCACACCCATTTTGTGTTCGAGCTTGCCGATCGAGAACCCGGGAAACGACGACTCGACGACGAACACGCTGATGCCCCGGTGTGCGGCGTCGGCATCGGTCTTGGCGAACACCGTGTAGTAGTCGGACACGCCCGCGTTCGTGATCCAGTGCTTCGAGCCCGTGAGGACGTAGTGCTCGCCATCGCGGACTGCGCGGGTCTGCATGTTCGCGACGTCGCTGCCGGCTTCAGATTCCGAGAGGCAGTACGACGCTTGGGCCTCGCCCGCTGCGACCCGGGCGACGTAGGTGTCCTTCAGGTGCTGCGATCCATGTGCGAGCACGGGGGTCATCGCCAGCTTCGAGATGAAGGTGAACAGCGAGGACGACGCGCAGACGCGCGCCACCTCCTCGACCGCGATCGCGTGCGCGAGGACCCCGCCGTCTTGGCCTCCGTACGCCGCCGGGAACGCGAGTCCGGCGAACCCGGCCGCTTGCCATGCCTTCCACGACGCCCAGGGATACTGCTCGTCCTCGTCGGCCGCGACGGCGTTCGGCGCGATGCGATCCTCGGCGAGCCGGCGAACGGAAGCCCGCAGTTCCTCGTACTCTTCCGACAGGTCGAAGGCGGACACGCCGCGATGGTAACGGCGTCGCTCCCGAACGAGAATCTACGCAGTCGATCGGCCGAGCTCGGTAAAGAGCTTCGTGCGCGTGAGCTCGCGCCATTCGGCGACGGCTTCACCGAGTTCGGCGACCGGCAGCCGCAAGAGCTGCTCGGGCACGGTGTCGACGATCTCGCGACGGCGGTAGTAGTTGTGGCCGGCCTCGTGCACGATCATGTGGCGGGTCTCGGCGAACTCGGGATCCGCGCTGCCGTCGTAGCCGAGCAACTTGACCGCGACGTCGACGTCGTGGATTACCGGAGCGCGGCCGAACAATGCGGCGCGCTTGCCCGCGATCTCCGCGATGACGGGAATGACATCGTCGAAGGCTTCGTGCGCGCCGAGTTGCAGACGATCGGCCACCCGCTCCGCGAGCGTGTACGCGTATCCGACGTTCGGACCCGGCGTGCCGAACAGCGCGCCGCTCGGCTGTGGCGCGGCGAGATCGCCCGGGCGCTGCGCCTGCCAGCGGGGCGCCGGCGGCAGCGCCGTGCCGGGCGGCAGGTTCTGCTGCTGGCGAGGCCGGTCAGCGGGATCGGGCGGAACGAACGGATCGGTCGGCACGCCCGCACGATAGTGCGGCTCAGCCCATCCCTTCAGACCTGAGCAAGCCGAACTGGATCGAATCGAGCAACGCCTGCCACGACGCTTCGATGATGTTCTCGTTCACGCCGATCGTGGTCCATGTGCCGTCGCCGTCAGTCGAGTCGATGAGCACACGCGTGACGGCGCCCGTGCCCTTCTGCGTGTCGAGGACGCGCACCTTGTAGTCGGTGAGGTGCACCCGGTCGAGCGCCGGGTACCGTCCGTTGAGCGCGTTCCGCAGCGCGCGGTCGAGCGCGTTCACCGGACCATTTCCCTCGGCGGTCGCGATATGGCGCTCGCCGTCGACGTACACCTTCACCGTCGCCTCGGTCATCACCGTCGCCTGCGTCTCGCCGGTGAGCGTGTCGACGCCACGCGTGTCGTCGGTGATCACGCGAAACGACTCGACCTCGAACCAGTCGGGCCGCCAGCCGGCGACGCGGCGCATCAGCAGTTCGAGCGAACCGTCGGCCACTTCGAAGTGGTAGCCCTCGTGCTCGAGCTGCTTCAGCGTCTCGACGACTTCCGCGAGCTGCGGGCCGTCGAGGTCGAGACCGAGCTCCTTTGCCTTCATCACCAGCGTCGACTTGCCCGCGAGCTCGGAGACGACGAACCGGGCGCCATTGCCGACCACGCCGGGTGTGACGTGCTCGTACGCGTCGGGCCGCTTCACGATCGCGCTCGT
>JBEVDP010000449.1:0-2759 GCA_040513235.1 Acidimicrobiia bacterium
TCGCCAGGTCAGTACGTCTAGGACCAGATTGACTCACGCGGGCAACCTGATGGATTCGCGTTCGGGCCTTCGTCATCTTCCGACATCCACGCGTGCTCGTCCCCGCCCACACACCCTCGAGCCACCACCTCCCGTCGCGCGCATAGGCCAAACAGTCACGGCGGGCCAGACACGACGAGCAGATCGCACGGGCCGGTTCGATCGACTCGCCCCGGCCGGTAAACCACAAACGTGCGTCATGCTCTCGGCACGCGGCATCGTGCATCCACTCCGGCCGTCGGGTCGGCGCGTGCTGCAGTGAGTCCTCGAACGCGGCGAGCGCGGCTTGCACCTCGTCCGGGGTGATCGCCATCGGCCACGCAAGGTACCGCCCGACATGCGCCGAATCGGGGAGGCTGCGCGGACCCGGCCGTCACGCGATGCGCGCTGACGCGACGCGCGCAGATCCGCGCACTCGCGCGATAGGAGGCGCAGCACGGAGGCGGAGGCGTACGGGCCTGCGTCGGTTTACCCGCTTCGTGTGCGCGCGCCGCCGCAGACCGTTTGCCGCCGCGAGCGCACGATGACGGAGTCAACCGAGCCATCCTGAGGAGGAACGATGGCAGCCACCGTTGAGTCCGTCATCCAACAGCCCGTTACGAAGTCGCACCGGCACCGTGGAGCGTTCGCGCTCGCAGCCGGGCTCGTTGTGGCCGGCGCGCTCGCCACGACGGTGGTGCTCGCCGACGACAGCGACGGGCCGAGCCCGGCTCCGCAGGTGCAGGTCACCACGGAGACACCGATCGAGGATCCGTTGATCACTCGCTTCGGGACGCAGTCGAGCGCCCCGCAGCCTGCCGCGAAGGCCGGGACCGACGCCGACAGTAACTGGTATGGGGCCTACAACTAGTCGGACAACGTGCGGCGGCTCACGATGCCTCGCTGAGGCCTCCACGCTGTCGAGGGCGTGTGATCGGTTCAGCCGATCGCACGCTCTCGCAGCGCGGCGCGTGTCAAAGCCGGTGTCGATGCGAACTTCCACGATCTGCGCCACCACTTCGCGTCGCTGCTCATCGCCGCCAGCTGCTCCGTGCGGGCCGTCTGCGACGTGCTCGGCCACGCGTCCGCGGTCGAGACACTGAACACCTACAGCCACCTCTGGCCAACCGACCATGACCGGGTCCGCGACGCGGTTCAGCGAGAACTCGCGGACTTTTCGCGGACTGGCGAGGCATCTGTCGCTTCGGAATGACCCGAAGCTGCTGGTTAGAGCGTTAGCCCGCGTTCCCGCTCCCAGTAGATCTCGAGCTGGTAGCCGTCGGGATCGGTTGCACGGAACCAGACGAAGTCGGGTTCGTCGCCCCTCGCGGACACGCGATCGGCGAGCACTCGCTGCAGCGCGCGTACCTCGTCCGGGGTGTCGAGCCGGCAGCCGACGTGGAACCACTCCGGCATCACGCCCCGCCCGTGCGGCGCGAGCGCGAGATCGAAACCGTCGTCGTTGCGCATGAACATCGCGTCGCCGTGCCACACATGCTCGCGGAACCCGAGCTGCTCGTAGAACGCGCGGGACACCTCGATGTCGTCGACGCCGATGTGCAGGTGATTGAGATCCATGTGCGCTCCACGAGACGCGTGCACCGAGGGCGGCCCGAGAGGGGCCACAAGTCTGCAAACAGTGGTGGGCACAGGTTGCCGGGCTTTTGCGCGGGCGTCGAGCGCGGAAGGTGGGCTCGCTCTGGGTCCTGGAATCGAAGCGTGTCTCAGATCGGTCGGCCGACGCGTCCGATGGTCAGGTAGGCGATCGCACCGAGGGTGTTGAGCGTCATGAACCGCCAGAGGATCTTGGGGCCGCGGAGCTCGTCGGCGGATCGGCTCCCCAAGTCGCGTTGCGCGAACGCCGCGAGCGCGGCTTGCAGAGCGACGAGCCCGAGCACGCCGGCTCGTTGCTGCGGCGTGAGGTCGGACCACTTCTTCTTCGAGCGCATCATGTGATGACCGTACCCGCGCGGTCGCCTACGTCTCGTCGCGATCGATCCACTTGTGCACGGTCGGCGGCTCGTAGGCAGCGAACGCGTCGAGCAACACGACGGGATCGTCGGACACGATCAGCATCTCGCGGTGCTGCGGACGAATGAAGCCCTCGGCGACCGCGTGATCGAAGAACGCGGCGAGGTGCTCGTAGAAGCCCGCGGCGTCGAGGAGCCCGAACGGCTTCGTGTGCAAGCCGAGCTGCGCCCACGTGGCCATCTCGACGATCTCTTCGATGGTTCCGAAACCGCCGGGTAGCGCGATGAACCCGTCGCTGAGCTCTTCCATCATCGCCTTGCGGGCGTGCATCGACGCGACGACGTGGAGCTCCGTCAGATCCAGATGCCCGATCTCGCGCGCCATCAACGCTTCGGGGATCACGCCGATCACGCGGCCGCCGCCCGCGAGTGCTGTGTCGGCGACGACCTTCATGAGGCCGACGTTGCCTCCGCCGAACACGATGTCGATCCCGCGCCCGACGAGCGCGGAGGCGAGCCGCTCGGCGGCCATCGTGTACTCGGGTCGCGCGCCGCCGCTCGATCCCGAGTAGACGCAGACGCGCTTCACGGTCGGATCAAGCGGGCAGGTCGAGCGAGAGCAGCTTGATAGCGTTGCCGCGGCAGATCTTGTCGACCGTCTCCTGGTCGAGATCCTTCATGATCTCTTCCGCGACCTTCTTCGTGTGCGGCCACGTCGAGTCGCTATGCGGGTAGTCAGTCTCGAACGTCACGTTGTCGCGACCGACGGCG
>JBEVDP010000450.1:0-2937 GCA_040513235.1 Acidimicrobiia bacterium
TCCGCGCACGCGCTTGCGCTCGATGCCGCGTCTGTATTCCGGGTCGTCGCGCAATCGACGAACGTCGATCATTCAGTGTCTCGGATCTGGGCCCGGAGCTGCTCCACCCACGACGCTGCGTGCTTCCACGCGCGACCGTGGGCGCGCCGCCTCTCGGCGCCCGCTTCGACCGGCCCGCCGACCGGATACGACCCGAGGAACTTCACGTCGGCCTGTTTCGCGGAGAGGTTGCGCAGCGCATCGGCGACCAACTCGTCGGCGACGTGGCCGTCGAAGTCGATGAAGAAGCAGTAGTCGCCGAGCCCACGCTTGGTCGGCCGCGACTCCAGCTTGCTCAGGTTGATCGCGCGCGCCGAGAACTCCTGCAAGATGCCGAGCAGCGAACCGGGCCGGTCTTCCCGCTGGAAGCACACAATCGACGTCTTGTCGTGACCCGACGGCGCGGGAATGCCGCGCCCGACGAGCACGAAGCGCGTCTGGTTCTCAGGGTGGTCTTCGATCTCGGTTGCCAGCACCTCGAGGCCGTACATCTCGGCCGCCAGCGCATTGCAGATCGCGCCGACGTCGGTGCGCTTCGACTTCGACACCTCCGCCGCGGCTTCGGCAGTCGAGTACGACGAGCGAGATTCGGCCGCGGGCAGCTTCTTCGCGAGCCAGCCGCGGCACTGCGCGATCGCGTGCGGAAACGAGGTCACCGTCCGGATGTCGGCGAGCGTGACACCGGGCTTGGCGCAGAGATTGAGCGACACAGGCAGGTCGATTTCCCGCTGCACGAGCAATTCGCTGTCGAAGGCGAGCGTGTCGAGAGTCACCGACACCGAACCCTCGATCATGTTCTCGATCGGCACGAGGCCCGCGTCGAAATCGCCGTGCTCGACCGCGCTGATGACGTCGGGCACCGAGCGTTGGGCGACCCGCTTGCACGCCGCGAGGTCGTCCTGGGTGAGGAGCGCCTCCTCGGTGAAGGTCCCGGGCGGGCCGAAATACGCGACCGTCTGCACCGGCGAAGCCTAGGCGGCGGGGTTCGTCTCGAGGGCCGAAATGGTGTGATCGGCGACGTCGTACACCCACCCGGTGACGTCGTCGACGTACGGCAACCACGGACAGATCCGGATGCGCTCGACCGACGTCCGCACGTGCTCGTCGAGATCGTGGAACGTCCCGAACTCGAACGTGGGCGCCGTGCCGGTCTCCCGGATCAGCAAATCGGCCAGTTCGGCGTCGGAGTAGTTCCGCAGCGCGCAGTCCGTGTGGCCGACCACGCGCACGGACCGCGTGTCGAGGATCCGCTGCGAGAGCACAAGGGAGCGCAGGACGTCGTCAGTGATGACCGCGCCGGCATTCCGCAACAGGTGCACGTCGTTCACCGCCAGCCCGAACGCGCCGAGGACGTCGACCCGAGCGTCCATGCACGTGACGATCGCCAGATGCTTCTTGGGGGTCGCGGCCTGCGGCATTGGTCGCCAATCTACGAGAGACGTCGGGCTGGACGGGCAAGCTGGACCAGGGAACCCCAGGTCGGGATACATTGCCGTCGACCAGACACATCTCTTCAAGGAGGCCGCTCATGCGGGCCGCAGTGTTCACCGAAACCGGTGGTGATCTCTCGATCGAGAACCTCGAGCCGGCGCCGCCGGGCCCCCGCGATGTCGTCGTGCAGCTCGGCGCGAGCGGTGTCTGCCACTCCGACCTGTCGTTGAAGAACGGCTACGTCCCGATGATGCCGGGCACCATCTTGGGCCACGAGGGCGCGGGCACCGTGCTCGAGGTGGGCGCCGAGGTGAGCCGGGTCAAGGTCGGCGACCGCATCGTCGCGTCGTTCATCCCCGCCTGCGGAGTCTGTCCGTCGTGTCTCAACGACCAGTCGCACCTGTGCGACACCGAGATGGCCGTGATGATGGCCCCCCGCGGCTCTCGGCCCGACGGCAGCCCGTACATCGCGATGACCGGCCTCGGCACCTTCGCCGAAGTGATGACGTGCAACGAGTCTTCGCTCGTCAAGATCGACACCGAACTCCCCGACGCGCAGCTCGCGCTGATCGGCTGCGGCGTCACCACCGGCGTGGGCGCGGCGCTGAACACCGCGCAGGTGCACCCCGGCGCCACCGTCGCGATCATCGGTTGCGGCGGCGTCGGCCAGGCCGTCATCCAGGGTTCGCGCATCGCGGGGGCGAGCCGCATCTTCGCCGTCGACCCGGTCGAGATGAAGCGCAAGACGGCGGAGAAGCTCGGCGCCACCGACCTCATCGACCCCGGTGCGGGCGATGCGGTGCAACAGATCCAGGCCGCCACCGGTGGGCGTGGCGTCGACTACGCGTTCGAGGTCATCGGTCTCCCGGAGACGGTGCTCCAGGCGTACAACATGATCCGCAAGGGCGGGACCGCCGTCATGGTCGGCATGACGCGCGCTGACGCAGAGGTCACGATCCCGACCTTCGAACTGTTCTTCAACGAGAAGACGCTGAAGGGTTCGAAGTACGGGTCCGCCCAGGTGCGCCGCGACTTCCAGCGCTTCGTGAACCTCATCGAGACCGGTCGCCTCGACACCGAGAGCATGGTGTCGCAGACCATCAAGCTCGACGACGTGAACGATGCATTCCGCGCGATGGAGGCCGGCGAGGTCATCCGCAGCGTCATCACAACGTTCTGATCCAAGCCGATGCAGGGGCGTCTGTGAGGGTCGCTTGGCGACCCCTCACAGACGCCTCTTGCGTTTCCGGGGGGAAGCATGTGGCCGGGTAAGCACGCGCAGGAGACCCCTGAGAAGACTGCCTATGTGATGGCGGGTTCGGGGGAGGCCGTCACGTATCGCGAGTTGAACGACCGGTCGAACCAGGTCGCGCAGCTCCTCGCCGACGCCGGACTGGGCTTCGGCGATCACATCGCGATTCTCATGGAGAACCGACCCGAGTACTTCGAAGTCGCATGGGGCGCGCA
>JBEVDP010000451.1:0-11300 GCA_040513235.1 Acidimicrobiia bacterium
TTGGACTCGACCCGGCGCAAGCTGCGCGCGGCCGACTCCAGCTCGAACGCCTTGTTCTCGAGCTGGTTGGCCGTGTGGCGCATCTCGTCGTCGGCCGCGGTGCGGTCATGGCCCTCTTGCTCGATCTGCTTGGACTCTCGTTCGAGTTCGTCCGCCCGCTCCTGCTCCTTGCGCGCGGCGCGTTCGGCGCGTTCGGCGCGTTGCGTGTCGCTCGCGGCGCCCGCGCGCAGGAGCTGCGCCTGCTCGCGGAGGTCGTCGGCCATTTCGGCTGCGAACGGTTCGTCTTTCGCGATGTCGGCCGCGGCCTTCTCTTCGAAGTCCTTGGCGATCTTGTTCGCTTCCTGGGCGCGGTCGTGCAGTTCGTTCGCTCGCGCGTGCGCTTTCGCCGCGGCCCCACGCGCGGACGCGGCGGCGAGGTCGATGTCGTCGACGCGCGAGCCGTATTCCGAGTAGAGGCGCTCGTCGCGGTCGGCCTGCGTGCGGTTCAAGCGCGCGGACTGATCGCGCAGCTTCGCCGCTTGCGCTTCGATTTCGGCGATCTTCGGGGTGGCCATTGTTGCTCCTCAAGCTTCGTATTCGAACGACATGTCGTCCGCGGCGGCTGCATCGAGCGGCGCGGTCTCGACGTCGGCTTCGAAGTCGGACTGGTACGCGACCGGTTCGGGCGGCGTCTCGAGCGCGGCATCGACTTGGCGTTCGGCCGGACCCCAGATCATGCGGCCGCCGCCGGGGAGGTAGATGCCCGGCTCGACCCCTGGGTTGTCGATGGCTTCTTGCCGAATCGCTTCGAGCCCGCTCTCGACGTCGTCGAGATCGGTGGTCTTGTCGTTCGCGCCCTGCGAGTAGGCGCGGTTCGGATTGCTGTGGCTCACGAGTTCGACCCAGTCACCGAGGCCGTCACCGTCGGAGTCGGGATCGTCGGCCTTGGTGCCGAAACGCTGCTCCTTGGTGGCGTCGAGGCGGTCACCGTCGGGATCGGCGGGAGTGGGTTGTCGCTCACCGTCGCTGACTTCGACGGGGAACCGTCGGTCGTACCACGACGGGTCGGTGCGCCCGATCGCGATCTCGAGTCCGTCGCCCTGCCCGTCGTGGTCGGAGTCCCAGTCTTGCGGGTCCGTCTTCAGGCGCAGTTCGGCCTTGTCCATGACGCCGTCGAAGTCGGTGTCCTTCAACCGCGGGTTCGTACCGAGCCGGCGTTCTTCCTCGTCCGACAGGCCGTCGCCGTCGGTGTCGGGCTTCTTCGGTGCCGTAGGCGCCGGCTTGGTACGGCCGGAGGGAGGCATCGTCGAACTCCTCTGCTCACGCGAGTCCGTCGAACGACGCGGACTCGTCGAAGGTGCCGGCGTCCGCGTACGCGTCGCCGTCGTAGGAACTTGCACTCTCGTCGTAGCTGACGCTCTCGTCGTAGGTGGGGTCCATCAGTTCGGATCCCGGAATCTCCGAGCGCGGGACACCCGCATCCATCAGCAAGCTCGGATCGAGCGTCGAGTAGTCCGGTTCGATGGTGTCGGCCTGCTCCTGTGCGTAGCGCGCCCAGTTGTTGCTGGCCGATCCGGCGCCCGGCTCGTCGGCCTTGTATTCGGCTTCGGAATCGCGCTGCTTCTGCGCGGCCTCGCCCAGGAGCCGGGCCTTGTCGTCGAGCAGGTCGGCCGCGCGTTCGAGCTGCGGCGCCCGGTATCCCGGTGACATCGGTTCGCCGTCGATCGACTGCACGTTCTGCTCGAGTTCGTCGGCCTTCGTGGCCCACTCACGCGCGACTTCGCGCGCGGCTTCGGCGCGTGCGGACGTCGCTTCCGCCATCCGCACCCAGCCCTGAGCTTCTTCGAAGTACTCTTCGGCCTCGACGGGTCGATCCGCGTTGATCTGCGCGCCGTACGCGTCGTGCGCGCCCGCGGTCTCGGCGTAGCGATTGCTCTCGGTGTAGAGATCGTTCGCTTGCTTGTCGGCCTCGACGGCGCGGCTGCGGGCGGCGACCGCCTCCCGCTGCATCGTGTCGTGGCGCGCGCCCCAGGAGGTGTTCTCCTTGTGGATGTCATCCTTCGAGGCGTCGTGGAGTGCCCGCGCTCGTTCCCGGATTGCGGCCGCTTCCTCGTCGAGGGTGCGGGCGTCACGCAACGGCTTCGTCACCGTGGCCTCCTCGCTCATTGCGTTCCTGGATGGAGCCGTAGATGGCTTCGCCGGTGCGGGCTGCGGTCTCGCAGACCTCGACGACCGCGGGGTCGGCGAGCGGGTCCGATGCGCGTTCCCGCCAGCGTGCGATCACTTGCAGGGCCGCTGTGGCCATCTCCGCGGGCGGCGTCCCACCCGAAACTCCCAGCGCGTCGGCGGCAGTGGCGGAGAGCAGCAAGCGGTCGAGTTCGACGCGCTCGGTGTCGCTCACGCGTGCGCTGCCGCTCGCGAGGAGGTGTGCGCATCGGATCCGAGCAAAGTCGACCACGCCCGCCTCGATGCGCTCGGCCTCGCGATCGAGATACTCCGCGCGTACGGGGTCGACACTGCGAAGGCGGTACGCGAGCGCGCGGATCGCCACGAGCGCGGAGCGGGCTTGGAGCACGCGGGCGCGGGGCAAGAAGTGCTCAGCGATGACCTGGTTCAGCTGGTTGAGACCGGAGCGCTCGACGAGTTTCGGGCCGAGCGTCGCCGCGGTCGTCGAGCCCTCGTTGATCTCCTCGATCGCGATCCGCACACCGAACATTCCGAGCCGGTCGAGGAGCGCCTGGCGCACTTCGACGGTCACGTCGCTCGCGTGGAGGTCGCAGAACTGCTCGGCGGAGAGCAGCATCGAGTCGAGTTCGGCTTCATCGCTCGCCGCGAGTGTGCGCAGCGCGGTCGCTTCGTCTTCGCGCAGCGTCAGGCCGGTTTCGGCGAGCAGGCCCGCCATCGGCACGACGGTCGCACACAACGTGCGTACCGACGAGTCGCCGCGGTAGCGCTCCGCGATGCGCCGGGCCGAGTCCATGGCGTCGAGGCGGCCGGCGCCGATCTCGTCGGCGCGCGACAGAACTGCAACCGCGTTCACCGGCGACGCGGCTGCGACCGACCGGTCCATGAACGCGTCGAGGAACTCGACGTCACTGCGGTGAAGGTGACGCATCAGATAGATGACCGCGTCCGCGTCGGGCGCGTGGTCGCCGTCGTGGTCGAGGAACTCACGGGTTCGGCGCGAGTTCTCGTCGTTCAGCGATGCGAGGCCCGGTGTGTCGATGAGGGTGACGCGCTCCAGCGCGGATGCCGGCCACCTGACGTCGAGGAACTGCACGTCGGACTCGGGGACACCGTTCAGCATGACGTTCAGGGCGCCCTCGTCGCGCCGGAACTCGAGCGCCTTCTCGTGACCGTTCTTGAGCTTGGCCATCACCTCGTAACGCGGTCCACGGCGGTACCACGACACCAAGCGCGTGCACTCACCCGCGTCGGTCGGCGCGAGCCGCTCGCCGACGAGTGCGTTCAGCAGCGTCGACTTGCCGGCCTTCACGCGCCCCGCGATCGCGACCCGCAGCGGGCCGTTGAGGCGTTCGGCGATGGCTTCGATGTCGGCCTGATAGGGCGTGCCCTCGAGCTTCATCGCCATCTCTTTGGTGAGCGCGAGCACGATGGCCGACGCGTTCCCGAGAGGCAGGGTCATCGTGGGCTCCCGGGCGAATCGGCCAAGGTCGCGACCTTGGCGAGCACGGTGCGGGCCGCGTCGATCTCAGCCACGCGCTTCTTCGACTGCTCTTGGGTCTGTTGCGCGATCTTCTGGGCGCGCTGGGCCATGTCGGTATAGGTGCGCTGCAACTCTGCGAGCCGGTCGCCGAACTCGTCGCGCATGTCGCGCTGGAGATCGCGCAGCATGCCGGTCATCTCGTTCGTGACCTCGAACTGCACGTCGTCCATGAACTGGCGTACTTGCTGGCGCGCGGACTGTCGACGCGACGCGATCTTGCGCTTGCGTTCCTCCGAGACCTGCAACCCACCGAACAACGCCGCCACACCGAGCAAGACCGGGTTCGACGCGACGATCGTTGCGGCCGCCGCCGGGAGGAACTGGCCCATCATCCCGAACATCACGACGCCACCTTGCGCGCCGCGCAGGCCGGTCAGGCCCGACATGACTGCCTTGCCTTTCCCGCCGGCTTCGTCGAGGGCCTTGCCCTGCCACAGTTCGGAGATGTCGACGACTTCGTCGGGCCGGCCGCCGGGCCGGGGAAGGCCGAGGTGCTCGTCCTGCAACAACGTGGCGACTTCGGCGCGCGTCGCGGCGCGTCCTTCTTCGATGGCGACGAAGACCTTCGTCACCTCGTCGGCCACCTGCGACTGCATCAGCCGCACCATGTTGTCCCACTCTTCGGGGGTCTTCAGGCTCTCGACGAGTTCGTCCATCGCTCGAGAGACTGCGCGCATCCCCGAGCGGAATCGGTAGCTGACCTCGTTCGAAAGATCCGCGATGCGGTCGCCGACGAGCACGCTCCACTTCGCACCGGGGCCGCGCAGGTGCTCGAGCCGTTCGCTCGCCCGCTTCAAGTCGGCCATCGCGCCTTGGACCTTCGACGGATCGGAGAGCAATTCCCGCTCGTCGTCGAGTGCGGTGCGCACGAGGGCGGTGATGCCGCGGATGTCGCTCTTGGAGCGTTCCTCGGCGATCTCCTTGGCCGGATTCACGACGCGCGTGCCGAGTGCTTCGATCAGTTCCGGGAACCGGCTGCGTTCGTTGAGGTCGCGGTCGCGCCGGGCCAGCGCGGCGGTGCGCAGCGTGCTCGACACCGCGACGATCGGAATGTCGATGCCGGCGCGTGCGAGGTGCCCCCGGTTGATGTCGACGATGCGCTCCCACGAGGGATACAGGTCGGTCTTGGTTTGCGCGAACAACACCGTCGGGCACAGCTCCACCGCGCGCTGCAGGAACTCGACCTCGGGCGCGCTCAGCTCGGCCGACGCGTCCGACGTGAGGATGAGTCCGTCCGCGAACGGCAGGAACGACAGTGTCGCGGCCGCGTGACCCGCACCGAGGCCACCCATGCCGGGCGTGTCGACGAGCGCGAGGCCTTGACGCAGGATCGCACTCGGTGCGGTGATCTCGACCCGTTCGACTCCCTTTTCGTTGCCGGGGTTGCCGCGCTCAGACACCCAGCCGCCGAGCTCGCCGACCGGGATGGTCTCGGCGACGGCCTGGTCGCCTTCGCGGCGGCGCACGACGGCCGAGAGCTGTTCGCCGTGCCGCACCAGCGTGATCGCGGACGTGGCGAGGTCGTCGTCGACCGGGCACACCTCAGAACCGAGCAGTCCGTTGACGAGTGAGCTCTTGCCTTGCTTGAACTCGCCGACGACGCACACGATCGTCGAGGGTCGGTGCAGTCGGGCGCCGGCGGCGGTGGCGCGGCCCACGAGGTCGTCGCGTCCGAGTGATCGCAGGACCTTGACGAGCTCGCCGATGACGCTGTCGAGCGCCTGTGTGTTCGGGGCTTCGTGGGCGGCCGGTGCTTCGGGAGTAGCGGTTGCCGTCATCCGAGCCCCTCGAGCATCGCGTCGAAGGAGTCTTCGATTTGATCGGCGTCGTGGATCGTCTGCTGGAAGTCGTCCATCGGTTCCGGTTCGATCTCTACTGGCGCCTGTTCGGTGAGTTCGTCGACGAGCACGGGCGCGGGCGCCGCCTCGGGGATGCCGTCGTCGCTGAATGTCGGGGTGTCGGGGAACGTGGGATCGTCGTGCATGTCTTCGGTGCGGTACGTGTCGTAGGGGTCGTCGGCCATCGTGGTGTCGGCGTAGTTCTCGCCGCCGTTCAGGTGCGGCGGGACGATCCCCGTGTTCACGATGTCGTCGTTATCCACTTGTGCCGCAGGCGCTGGGTCGGCCGGCTGGGGCGCAGGCGCGTTCGGTGCCGCGCCCGTCGCGGGGGCGTCGCCATTGCCGAGGAAGGTCCCGGCGACGCCTTGCAACTCTTCGGGGAGGTACGAGCTGACGCGATCGACGAGGCCGTTGAACAGGCCGCCGCCGCTCTCGCCGCCTTCGTTGTCGTTGCCGCCGAAGAGGCCGCCGAGGTTGTCGAGGAAGCCGCCGCCGCCTTCGCCGGAGACTTCGCCGCCGGCGCCGGTGACTTGGTCGAGGAATGTGTCGAAGAGACCCATCGGTCTGCGCTCCTACTGAAGGTCCTGGACGAGGCTGTCCAAGGAGTCGTCGATGCTGTCTGCGGTGTCGAGCGCCTGGCTGAAGTCGTCGACGGGTACTGAATCGAACTCGGCGATGCCGAGCATCTCGTCGGAGCCGCCGAACTGTGACGACGCGATGTTTGCGATCGTGCCGACGTCGGACAGGTCGGGGCCGTCGATGCCGACGTCGCCGGACCAGTCGGACTGCTCGACGCCGTCGATGTTGCTGTGCGCGTAATCCGCTTCGCCGCTGACGGTGACGACGCCGAGTGCGTCGACCTCGCCTTCGAAGTGCACGTTCTCGACGACGTCGCCCTCATGCTCGAGGCGGTCGTAGCCGACGCCCGCGCTCGCCGTGCCGTAGCCGACCATTCCCACCGAGCCTTCGACACCGACCGACGTGAACGAACCGTCCTCGGTCTCCTGATAGCTCGCTTCGACGCCGGCGCCGATCGTCATGCCGGTCGGCGTGTACAGCTTGCCTTCAGCGTCGATGTAGGTTCCCCAACCTTCGTCGGTTGTCTCGAACCCGCCTTTCACCTCGCCGGTGACGATGCCGTAGTACGTCGGAAACGTCCCCTGGACCTCGCCGTTCACACTCACGTTGCCGTCTTCATCGAGTTGCACATGGCCGGAGGCGTAGGGGAGGGGACCCCAGTTGATGCCGGCCGAGCCGCTCGCGAGAAAGCCGTCGTCGGTCATGCCGAATTCGTACGCACCGAACGGCACTTCGCCGCCCGTGGTGATGCCCGCTTCGCCGACTGATGCACTGACCTTGGCGAGTCCGTCGAACCCCGTGCCGACGCTGAATTGCCCGTCGTCGAAGTCGATGTTGACGCCGCCGCCGGTCACGTAGTCGACCGTGTCGAACACGTAGTCGTCGGCCGCGTTCATCGCCTGGCCCGCGAGTCCGAAGGTCGCAGTGTCGACGCCTTCCGCGGCCCAGGCGATCGTGTCGCCGATTGCACTCGTTGTCACGGAGTCGTACGCGCTCTCGGCGACGTCGCTGACTGCGTCGCCGACGGCGTCGGCAGCATCCGTAATGGTGTCCCAGAGACCCATGTCGACACCTCCTCTCCAGTCGTCGGGTCAGCAGTGCGGTCGTCAGGCCGCGGGCATGAAGCGGAAGGAACCGATGAGCTCGACGATGGCGGGGCCGTAGCGATCCATGAGCTCGCGCGGGGTTGTCGCGACGAGCTGGAAGAAGTCGACGGTCTTGCCTTCGTCGTTCGCAGGTGCGAAGAACAGCGCGTGCAGTTGCGCGACGGCGCGTCCCGACTGTGCCGCGTCCATCTCCGCACCGCGGAGGTAGACGACGTTGGATCCGAAGCGGGCGAGGCGTTCCATCGTCACCTTGGCCGACGGCTCGGTACGACTGAGCCGGCCCCATGTCGCTTGCGCGGCTTGCTTGAAGTCGACCTCACGCGACACGCGGTCGTGGCTCAGGATTGCGTTCACCCAAAACCCGTCGACTTGCTCGGCAGTGCGGGCAACGACGAGTGCATCGGGTGCCTCGTCGAGTACCCAGCCCGCGGGCACCGAGAAGATGAACGACGGGACGGGCTTGATCATCGCGCTGGGATACAGCGCGACCCGCGAAGTCAATTCCGTCGGCTTTTCGAGAGCGGTTGCTTGCTCGGACATCGGAGTCCCTCTCAGAAGTCGGCCGACGAGAAGTCGGCGGATTGGAAGTCGCCAGATGCGAAGTCGTCGGTCTGGGAGTCGTTGAAGGCGAGGTCGTCTTCGCTCGTGAAGGACGTGTCTTCGCCGAAGTTGTCGCCACCGAGCGGGTCTTCGTTCGACCACGGGTCTTCGCTCGCGACCTGGCCGGAATCCCCGTTGTCTTCGGTGCCCCAGGGATCGGTCTCGTCGAACGAGTTCGAGCCGGTGGGAGCTTCACCGTCGGTGCCAGCGCCCGTATCGCCGCCCATGTCGATCTCGGTCTCGGTGTCCTCGGCCGCGGGTGCCTGCGCCGGGCCTTCGCCGTCGATCTCGATGTCGTCGGGGTTGATGTCGTTCTCGTCCGCGGGCCACGTGTCATCCGGCATGGGCTCGTCGCCGACCGTGTTGCCGTCCGACGGGGCGTCGTTGCCCGAGCCGTCGGCACTCGGCTGTTGCTGCGACCCTGCATCCGGCGGACCCCACGGGCTGTCAGCTGCTTCGAGAACGCGCGGGTCAAGGACCGGGATCTCGGGCCGCATGGCTTCCGCCTGCGCCCGCACTTCACCGGCGCGCTCGCGGTAGATCTCGGCGCTGACCGTGTCGCCTTCGGCGTCGAACTTCGCGGCGTCGGCTTCCCACTCGTCGGCGGTGTCGAGGAGCTCCACCTTCTTCTGGAGTTCGTCGCCGGCGATGTCCATCCGATTGGCCGCGGTGCCGATCGCGACCGGGACGGAGGTGTCGTTCGTCGCTTCGGTCAACTCGGTGACGCGCTGGTCGAGCGCGTCGGCCTTCGCGGTGGACTCGTTCGCAGCTTGCTCGGCGCGCTCGGCCCGCTTGGCCGCGGCGTCGGCGAGCTTGGCTCGACTCGTCGCGATGTCGCGCAGGTCACCGGCCGTCGTCGAGTCGGAGGTCTGTGCGATCTCGTCCTCGTACTGCTTGGCCTCGCGTGCGAGTTCGTCGGCGGCCTGACGCTCACGCGCCGCTTGCTGTTGCGCTTCCTCGGCGTGGGTGCGCGCGGCGCGGGCGTCACGCGTCGTTTCGTCGAGAGCGCCGCCGCGCTCGGAGTAGCGCGTCGTCGCGGAGCGGTCGGCAGCTTCGTGCCATTCAGCGGCCTTGGCGCGCACCTCGGCGAGCTCGGCGCGGGCCTCGTCGGCCGCCGACATCGGCTGAGCAAGCGCGTCAGGAGGTGTCGTGGTGGTCTTGGTGTCTTCGGGCATCGGAGGTTCCTTCGATCAGGCGTCGACCGCGAGGTCGCCGTAGTCGGTGTTGTCGTACGTGCTCGGCTCGGCCTCGTAGCTCGCCGTGTCCGAGACGTAGGTGTCGTTCGTGCTCGCGAGCGCGATCGCGTCGGTATCGACCGCGGCGTACCCGGAGGTGTCGACTGCGGGCTCGTTGAGCGACGTCGAGCCGTCTTCTTCCTCGTCGGGATAACAGACGTTGTCTTCCGGCGCGGGTTCGTCATCCGGGTAGCAGACGTTGTCTTCCGGCGCGGGCATGGGCGTGGAGTTCGGCGCCGGCGGCGGATCGGGCTGATCGTGGCTCCAACCCACACCACCCTGAATGCCTGGCGGCGGTACCGAGTCGTCGACGGCGTGGAACTCCGGGATCTTGGCGGCGTAGTTGAAGAAGCCGCCGTCGCTCATCTCCCGGACTTCGCCGGCGCGTTCGGAGACGTCGAGCACCTTGCCGTTTCCGAGGCTGATGCCGACATAGGCGCGCGCAGGCCGGTCGGCCGATTCCATCGGGTCCGACGAGAACCCGAAGACCAGCGCGCCCTTCGTCTGCAGCGCTTCCTCGACCGTGATCGACGCGCCTTGGTCGTGCAAGTACCGGTACTGGTTCCACGAGCCGTCGGGCATGTCGTGGAATCCGGCCTGGTGCGACGCCCACTCGACGAGCTCCGACGAATCGAACTCCGTCGGGTTCGCCTGGTCCGGCGTCGTCTCGGCGCCGAAGCGGTACTTGTCGCCGATCTGGTTCTTTGCGGCTTCGATGAAACGATCGAGCTTGACACTCGAGGCGTCGAAGTCGCGCGGGTCGTACGGCATTCTCGTTCTCCCTTGTCTTCCCCGCGGCCTACAGCGGTGTGTTCGGGTCGTTGTCGAGATCCGACGGGACGTCGGCGGGATCGGTTGGGGTCGGGTCGGCCTCGGCGAAGTCGCTCGCGGTGTCGACCGTGACGGGCACCATGTCGAGACCGGGATCGGCCGTGCTCGGGTCCGTGATCGCGGTGATTCCGGCGGCAACCGGGACCAGTTCGGGAACCGGCACCGGTTCGGGCATCGCCGCGATCGGTTCGACCGCGGGCGCTTCGGGCACCAGGTTCAGTGCGGGTGCCGATGCCGTCGCACTCGTGAACGCGTCGACACCGAGCAGGTCGTCGGCCGTCGTCGTGACTGCTGCAGCCGGAAGCGCGTCGGGTGCGTCCGGCGTGTCGGATGCTTCGGCGTGCGGTGACATCCGCGGCACGGCGCCCGCGGGTGCGCCTACCGGGAGCACGTCGTCGAACGCGTCCTCGAGCTGGCGGAAGACCGACGATTCCTCGGGCTCGGCGCCGGCGCGGTGGTCGCGGACATTCCCGCCGTCGTAGTCGTCACGGTCGTCGCGGTCACGCGGCGTGCGCGGGCTGTACACGGGACCGTCGTCGTCGCCGCGGTGATCGCGCACCACGGGCGTCGAGTACGGCGGCGCTGGTTCCGGTTCGGGCTCGCTGTACGGCGGTGCCGGCGGTGCCGGCGGTTCGGACGCGGGCGGTGCGGGCTCGTAGTGACCCTTGACGTAGTTCCCTTGATCGTCGTAGTGGCCGTCGACCCACATGTCAGGAGGAGGCGGGTCGTCTTCGACCGGCGGTTGATAAGCGCGCTCGCGCTCCCAGTGGCCCGGGATGTACTCGCCTTGGTCGTTCGTCGATCCAGGCACCCAGTCGAAACCATCCCGGTCGGGGGGCGGCGTCGGCTCGGGGTTGTCGCGGTCTTCGATGACCGCGTCGATCTTCACGTCCTGGACGAAGTCTTCGACCTGGTCGCTGAACTCCTGACGCAACGATGCGAGCGCGTCGTTCGCGCTCTGGCCGGGCTGCGGTTGGAAGCGCTCGACGATGCCTTGGAGCTCGGCGCGGAACGCGGCGACCTCTTCCGGGTCGGCGCCTTCGGGCGGCGTCCACTGGGCGAGCCGTTCGAGCAACTCGGTGCGCGCCTCGCTGATGTCGGCGACCGGCGGCATTCCGGGGGCATCGCTGCCGGGGGCCGGCGCCGAGCCGGGATCGTAGGGCGCGTTTGCCGGACCCGAGCGCGGGCCGCCGTCGTACGAGGGACCATCGTCGTCGGATCCACGGTTGCGGCCGCCGAATCCGCGACCGCCACCGCCACCGCCGCCGCGACCACCACCACCACCGCCGCCGCCGTCGTCGAACGCGTCGAGGCTGCCGTCGACCGGCGCGTCGACAGGCACGGCCTCGTCGACCGGCGCGTCCTCGGCCGCGTCTGCGTCATCGCCGCCGAGCATTTGCGTGGC
>JBEVDP010000452.1:0-2603 GCA_040513235.1 Acidimicrobiia bacterium
GAGCCACTCGTCGAACCCGGGGTTCGCCAGGACCTTGTCGAGCGTGCCGCTCGCGAGATCGAGTCGATAGACGTCGTGGAACCGGCGGTCGTCGGCGTTGACCTCGACGAGCAGTTCATGTGGCTTACGGCGCGAGCGCCCTGCGAGTCGAGCTTGCGCGCCGTCGAACGGGGTCCGGTCGACGACCTCGCCACGCGCGACGTCGCCATTCACCAGGTCGATGGTGTAGAGGTGCCAGTTCTCGTCGCCGTTCAAGTCCTGGACGTAGAAGAGATGACGGTTGTCGTGCGCCCAGCCGTAGGCGCGGATCCCGCGCTCGACGTCGGCAGTGACCGGTCGCGCGTCGTCGGCCGTCACCGACCCGACCCAGACGTTCAGCACTCCGTCCACCGGCCGCAGGTACGCGAGCCGCTCGCCGTCGGGCGACAGACGCGGGCTCGTCCGCTCGGGATTCCCGAACAGCACCTCCAGCGGAATGCGTTCGACCAACCGTGCCTCCAGTGACGGGTGTGTTACTCGATGGCGCGCGAACGTGTCGAGGGCCGGATCAGCATCCGGTCGCGGCTCGGACGATCCCTTTCGAGATCCAGCCATGAGCGAGGAACCCCGGTCTCGGCAGCGAACAAAACGCGCGACCCGATAGTGCCCCCCGAGCACCCGCGCCCGGACCGCCGACGAGACCGCTCGGTGAGCCTCAACGGGGAGTGGGAGTTCTCATTCGAGGTGTGCTGGCGCTTCCGACGCAAGGGTGACCAAGTTCCATGGCACATCGATGGCAGATCCGCCGCCGTCCGGTCGTGTCCGCCGTCGTCGGCGCACCCCTGCTGACCAGCCATGCCGGTGAACCGTCGTCCGTGTCCCGGCTCGCTCCATACATGGCTACAGTGGGACTTTAAGTGGGACTTACGAAGGGAGCGTCAGGTGGCGCGCACCCATGTCGTCTTAGCTGACGAGGTCGTAGAGGCCGTGGATCGCCTCGTCGGTGAACGCGGGCGCAGCCGCTTCCTCGAGGAAGCAGCACGAGAGAAACTCGCACGAATCGAGCTCGAAGCCGCGCTCGAGGAGACCGCCGGAACCATCAGCGGCGCTCGCCATCCCGAATGGCGTGATCGGCGCTCGACAGTTGAGTGGGTGCGACGCGGGCGCCAAACCGAAGCCTCGTGACGCGCTACCTGCTCGACACGACTGTGCTGATCGCGCATCTTCGAGGCGACGAAGGCGTCAAGAGGATGCTTCTCCAGCTACTCGGCGACGGTCACTCGCTCGGTACGAGTTGCGTCAACGTCGCCGAACTCGAACGCGGGATGCGTCCCGCGGAGCGCAAGCGGGCCCGGGTCTTGCTCGATCGGTTGATGTACTTCGACACCCCGCGCGAGGCAGCGACGCGCGCCGGTCGCTATCAAGCCGATTGGGCTCGCCGGGGACGAACGCTCCATACACCCGACGCGCTCATCGCGGGAACCGCACGTGTCCACGGCGCAGTCGTCCTCACCGACAACCTCGACGACTTCCCGATGCGCGACGTACGCGTCGAACCACCCGACCACGGATAGAGCCAACGTTCGCGAGCAAGGGGGCGAGGCTGTCGCTCTCGTTTCGCACTCGATTGCCCCGCTCGTGACATGGCACATCGATGGCACATCCGCAGGCGTCCGCCGGCATCGGCGCACCCGTGCTGACCAGCCACCACGCTCCCGTGAGGTCGACCGACGAGTCTCCGGCGCGCCACCACCGAAGCGAAGCCGCCGGTCTGGCGGATGCAGATCGAATGGTTATGGATTGCTGCGGAGATCTCTCGAAGTCTGCGCTTCTTTGCATAGACCAGCGCAGCCCGCGTAGCTTCTGCCGGCGGAGCGTTGCCTCTGGAGGCATGCGATGCGGGGGAACCATGTGGGAGCGCAACGGGCTTGGCTGGACGCACGCCTTTCCGCGTCGTCGGCGACGCGAGCGGCACATCCTGGCTCGTACGTCGATTGCGGTGGCAACGATGCTGGCGATCGGTGGCTGCGGAGACTCCACCGACGACGCTCGCCAGGCGACCGCGCCGTCGGTGACGACCGGCTCGACCGATACCTCGGCGCCCGTGTCGACGACCGTGGCTCAGAACGCACCTCTGGAGGGTGATCTGCCAGCCGGGACCGCGACTTACGAGCTGACGCTGCCGCAGCCTGGATCGGAGCGGCTCACGATGACCGCGACACTGCCAGGCGGATGGACGGGCGTAGATGGTTGGGTCCTTCGCAAGAACGGTGGGGTGGACAACCGCGAAGGTGTTGCGATCACGTTCTGGGGCCCACCGCACTACGTGTACGGCGATGCATGTCAATGGGCCGACTCTGCGATCGAGGCTGAACCAACGGTCGACTTCATGGCCGATGCGCTCGCCGCGCAAGCGATGCGGGACGCGTCGACGCCGCGAGAGCTCACAGTTGGCCAGCACCGCGTCATCGAGCTTCAACTGTCGGTCCCCGATGATCTCAATATGGCGACGTGCGACATCTTTGAAGGTACGCGCTACTTCCAGAGCTGGGCGTCCGCAGACGGTTCCACGGCCCGTTACCACCAGGGCCCCGGACAGCGTGACCTTGTGCGGCTCGTCGACG
>JBEVDP010000453.1:0-7008 GCA_040513235.1 Acidimicrobiia bacterium
GACAAGTTGGCGCGGGTTCGGTGCGTGGCATGCCGATGCTGGCCGCGCTGCGCGACGCGGGATTCGCGATTTGGCCGTTCGATCCCCCGGCCGACCGCACCGTGTTCGAGATGTACCCGACGCTGTTGCGCGCCCGCGCGCCCGACCTCGCCCTCGGCACGTTTCCGTCGCCGCACGCGCGCGACGCGACGGTCAGCGCTCGAGTGCTGTGGCGTTACCGGGACGCGCTCCGCGCGCTCCCCGCCGCGGCCGACGCGACGACCGCGCTCGAAGGTGAAATCTGGGACCCACTCCCCTGAGAGCGGGGCCGTTGCAGGAAGCCGCCCGAGGTGTGTCCGAGAGGCTGTGGTCAGCCGCGTGACTTGATGGCCTCGATGATCGCGGGGACGACCTTGTGGACATCGCCCACGATGCCGAGGTCCGCGACAGAGAAGATCGGCGCCTCGCCGTCCTTGTTCACCGCAATGATGTTGTCGCTGTTCTTCATCCCGACGAGGTGTTGGGTCGCACCCGAGATGCCGAGTGCGATGTACACCTTCGGTTTCACCGTCTTGCCGGTCTGGCCCACCTGCAATGCGTACGGCACCCAGCCCGCGTCGACGATCGCCCGGGACGCGCCCCACGCGCCCTTGAGCTGCTTGGCCAGTTCCTCGACGAGCGGGGTGTAGTTCTCGGCCGCGCCGATGCCGCGCCCGCCCGAGACGACGACGGTCGCGTCCTCGAGCTTCGGGCCCACGTGCTCTTCGAGGTGCTTCTCGAGCACCTTGGCCTCGGCCGCGCGTCCCGCGTCGACCGCACCGACGTTCACGATCTCCGCCGCACCACCGCCGGCCGGTTCCGCCGCGAACGACTTGGGCCGGATCGCGATCAGTTGCGGCCCGTCGGTCGTGAACTTCGCATCGACAAGTGTGACACCACCGAAGATCGCGGTCCCGAACGTGAGGTCGCCCTCGGCCGACAGCGAAACGCCGTTCGTGAGCACGGGCTTGTCGAGCCGCGCCGACAGTCGGGCGATGGCATCGCGGCCGTCATACGACTGTGAGAACAGGATCGCGTCGGGCGACTGCTCACCGGCGAGCTGTGCGATCGCCGCCGCTGCGATCTGTCCGGCCAGACCGTCGCCGGGGTCGATCACGTGCAACTTCGTCGCGCCGTACTCGCCGACCGTTGCCGCAACGGCGTCGGCGTCGGGCCCGGCGTAGATCGCCTCGACCGTCGATGCGATCTCGCGAGCCTTGGTGAGCAGTTCGAGCGTCGCGCTCGTGACCTTGCCCGTGTCGACCTCGGCGTAGACCCAAACCTTCCCAACCGGCATTCAGACCACCTTCAGCTGCTCGAGGAACGCGACGACCTTCTCCGCGCCCGTGCCGTCGTCTTCGAACTTCTCGCCGGCTTGGCGAGCGGGTGCCTGCTCGACGTTCGTGATCTCTTGGCGCGCGCCGCTCCAGCCGACTTGGCTCGCGTCGAGTCCGAGATCTGCCGCGGTCACCGTGTCGAGCGGCTTGTTCTTCGCAGCCATGATCCCCTTGAACGACGGGTAGCGGGGCTCGACCACACCGGCCGTCACGCTGACGACCGCGGGCAACGACGCCTCGACGACGTCGTAGCCGGCTTCCGTCTGGCGTTGCACCTGCACCTTCCCGTCGGCGATCTCGACGTGCTTCGAGAACGTCAGCGACGGCCATCCGAGCAACTCGCCGAGCTGTGCCGGCACCGTCCCGGTGTAGCCGTCGGTCGACTCGGTTGCGGCGAGCACGAGATCGACATCACCGGCGCGTTCCACGCACTTGGCGAGCACCTTGGCGGTCGTCAGCGCGTCCGAGCCGGCCAGCGCGTCGTCGGACACGAGAATTGCTTTGGCCGCGCCCATCGCGAGCGCGGTCCGCAGTCCTGACACCTCGTTGTTGGGCGCCATTGAGATCAGCGTCACCTCACCGCCACCCGCGGTATCGACGAGCTGTAGCGCCATCTCGACGCCGAAACTGTCGGACTCGTCGAGGATGAGCTTGCCGCTGCGGTTCAGCGTGTGGTCGGCGTCGAGAGCACCCGGCACGGCCGGGTCGGGGATCTGCTTCACGCAGACGACGACGTTCATGGGACTCCTGTTCGTGCGGGGCCGCGGCGCGACGCGCCAGGCACCGAAGGTCAGGGCGCGATTGTGACAAGGGGGCCCCGCCAAAGTCGAAATGTAGGTTGGGCCGATGGCGCGAGTGGACGTGCTGGTCGCCGGGGCCGGGCCGGCGGGAGCGGCGGCAGCCATTGCTGCCGCGGATCGCGGCCTCGACGTGGTTGTGTGCGACCGGGCTCGCTTCCCGCGGGACAAGACGTGCGGCGACGGCCTCACGACCCAGGCGCTGCGCCTGCTCGAGCACCTCGGCCTCGACCATGCGGACCTCCTCGGGGCCGGGTATGTCGCGGTGCACGAGGCGGTGCTCGTATCGCCGCGGGGCCGCGAGATCAACCTGCCCCTGCCGACCGACGGCGAGCACGCGGGCATCGTGCGCCGGGCCGGGCTCGACGCCGCGCTCGTCTCTGTGGCCCGAGCGCGCGGTGTCGACGTCCGCGAAGGTGTCGCGGTGACCGACCTCGCAGCCGCGACCGATGGCGTGAAGGTGCGCATCGACACGGGCGAAACGATCGAGGCGCGCCATCTCGTTGCCGCCGACGGTCACTGGTCGACGGTGCGCCGGCACCTCCATCCCGACGCGCCGCGCGATCTCGGCACATGGCATGCAGTACGCCAGTACTTCGACGGCATCGACGACGCGCGCCTGTGGACGTTCTTCTTCGAGGATCTGTTGCCGGGGTACGCGTGGGTGTTCCCACTTCCCGACGGCGGCGCCAACGTCGGCTACGGCGTGCTCCGTGAGAAGCGGCGCGGCCGCGACCTCAAAGCGTTGTGGCCCGATCTGCTGGCGCGGCCCGCGTTGCGCGCCGTGCTGGGCGAGCGAGCGCAGCCCGATGAGACCGTGCACGCGTGGCCAATCCCGACGGCATACACCCCGACTCGGCTCACCGATGGTCCCGTGCTCTACGTCGGTGACGCGGCCGCCGTCGTCGACGCGATGACGGGCGAAGGCATCGCGCAGGCACTCGAAACGGGCATGCTCGCGGTCGACGCGATCGCGGCGGGTGGCGACAGCGATGTTGTTGCCGCGCGCTACCGGCGCGCCGTCGACCGTGCCCTCGGGCGCGACCTGCGTCTGGCGATGCGATTGCAACGGATCCTCGCGACCCCGCGCGGCGCCGAGGCGACGATGCGCGCGGTCGACTGCTCCGACTGGACGCGCCGCAGCTTCGCCCGTTGGCTGTTCGAGGGTTATCCGCGCGCGGTCCTGTATACGCCCGGCCGGTGGCGGCGACGGCGTTTCACGGCTCCGGGCGCGTTCTGGCAGACTCCCGCCCATGGCTGACGGAAAAGCAGAGATCACGATCGCGGGGGACCCCGACGAGGTATGGAAGCTCGTCGGTGACTTCGGCGGTCTCGCCGAGTGGATGCCCGGCATGGAGTCGTGCGAGGTGCAGGGCGACGTGCGCATCATCAAGACGATGGGCATCGAGATCCACGAGAAACTGGGCGCGCGCGACGACGCCGCCCGCACCATCACGTACTCGATCGTGCAGTCGCCGTTGCCGCTCGAGCACCACGCGGCCACGATCACCGTCACGCCCGAGGGCGACGGCGCGCACGTGACGTGGGCCGTCGAGGTGCGTCCCGACGAGATGCTCGGCGCGTTCGTGCCGATCTATCAGCAGTCGCTCGACGCTGCCAAGGCGCGCGTCGAAGGCTGATCGCCCGCGCGCTCAGATCGGGGTGGGCTCCGCGGGTCCGCCGGGCTCGACGAGGATCTTGACGTGCTCCTCGGGGCGGCCGAGGGCCTCGAACGCGGCCGGGACGCCGTCAATACCGCACGTTCCCGTGATCATCGGGCTGACGTCGACCTCGCCTTCGGCGATCGCCCGCAACGTGTCCCCGAACTCGAACGGGTCGTACGCGAACGAGAAGATGATCGTGAGCTGCTTCGCTTGCGGCATCAGCGGCCGGATCGTGTCGGCCTCCATGCACGATCCCACGACGCACACACGCGAGAACGCGGGCGCCGCATTCATCGCTTCCGTGAGCGTGCCGGGTACACCGATCGCGTCGAACACAACGAGCGAGCGGCGACCGTCTTCGCGTTGCCACACTTCGATCGGCACGTCGCTCGCGGGATCCGCGGCCGCGGTGGCACCCATGGCGAGTGCGACCGCTCGCCTGCGGGGCGAGAAGTCACTGACGATGATCGTCTCGACGCCGAGGCGCCGGAGCTCCGCGACAACCGCGAGCCCAACCGGACCCGCGCCGAGCACGAGCGCGGACTCGGCGGGAGTGACCGCCGCGCGCGCAACCGCGTGCCGGCCGACCGACATGGGCTCGGTGAGCGCAGCGCGGCGGTAGTCGAGGCCGTTCGGAACCTTCATGCACATGCCGCCGGTGAGCCGGATCAGGTCCGCGTAGCCGCCGTTGTAGGTGTTCGAGTATGCGCCCACGGGTTCGACGCCCGTCGCGGTGAGCGCGACCGGCAAGGAGCACACGAGGTCGCCCTCCTTGACGGTGCCGACCTCACCGGGCCCCACCGCGACGATCTCGGCCGAGAACTCGTGGCCCATGATGTAGTCGAGGTTTGGATCGAACGAGATCGGCGCGCCGGTTTCGCGGGCGGTCTCGATCAGCTGGTCGGCGTAGCGCAGCGCGTGCAGGTCTGACCCGCAGATCCCGCACGCGCAGACCTTCGCGAGCACCTCGCCCGGCCCGGGGACCGGGTCGGCGACGTCTTGGATCGACAGTTGTCCACTACGGGCGACGGCAGCACGCATGGAGGCACACTAGGCAGAACGGGTGCTCCCGCGCATGGCTACGGGGCCCACGCCCGTCGTCCGTATCCCGCCTTTCGGGGTCCGCGCCCATACACTTTTCGTGATGGCGACAACTCGACCCGTAGCGGGAGCAGGCTTCTGGCCCAACGCCGAGCACTGGTCATGTGCGATCCCGCTCGACACGCCGCACCCGCGGCTCGACGTGCTCGCCGCGCACGGCGTCGTGCGGCTCACCGATGCACCCGTCACCGTGCCCGAGTCGGAGTATCTCGCGCTCGAATACATGGACTGGAAAAGCGGCGGCGACACCAACTTCGCGCCGATCGCCACGGCCGACGGCGAACTCGACTGCCGCGGTTTTTGGAATGCGGGCGACGAGCGCCCCGACAAGGGCGCCCGCTTCACGAGCAACGCGGCGCAGTGCCCGACGTTGCGCGCAATGGTCGAAGAGGTCGGCGCCGACTTCGGGCGCGTGCGCGTCATCAAGCTCGAACCGCAAGATCACGACACCGCATTCCGCAGCTTCCACCGAGACGACAACAACCGCTTCAATCCAGACCCCGACGGTTGGGTCGTGCGCATGTGGACCGAACTCACCGACAACCCGAACAGCTACATGCTGTTGATGGACAGCGGCCCCGACGGTCTCCCCGATCCCGCGACCGAGATCCGCGTCCCGCTTCATCGCGGGTCGCGCTTCCTTGTCGACACGCAGCGGCTGTGGCACGTCGTCGTGCACAACGGCTCCGAGCCGCGATACGCGCTCATCTCGAGTTTCGAGAGTGGGCCTGTCCTCGACGCCTGGGTCAGCGCGCAGCTCCCGACTTGACCGAGTAGTCAACTTCGGGTCCAATGCGCCGATGCGCTTCGGACTCTTCATGGCCCCGTTCCACCCGACGGGTCAGAATCCCACGCTCGCCCTCGAGCGTGATCTCGACCTGCTCGTCCACCTCGACAAGCTCGGCTTCCACGAGGCGTGGATCGGCGAACACCACTCCGGCGGCTACGAGATCATCGCCTCGCCCGAGGTGTTCATCGCCACTGCGGCGGAGCGCACCCGCCATATCAGGCTCGGCAGTGGCGTCAACTCGCTGCCGTACCACAACCCGTTGATGCTGGCCGATCGGTTCGTGCTGCTCAGTCACCTCACCCGCGGCCGGGCAATGCTCGGGTGCGGGCCGGGGCAGCTCACCTCCGACGCGCACATGCTCGGCATCCCCTCCGACGAGCAGCGGACGCGCATGGACGTTGCCCTGGACGTGATCATGGCGCTGCTACGCGGCGAGACCGTCACGCGCCAGACCGAGTGGTTCAACCTCCAGGACGCCCGCTTGCAGCTCGCGCCGTACGGCGGCCCGCTCGAGGTCGCGGTGGCCGCGTCGATCTCGCCGACCGGCGCCAAGGCCGCCGGCAAGCACGGAACCGGGCTGTTGTCGATCGCAGCGACATCGAAAATGGGCTTCGACGCCATCGGCACGCACTGGCAGACCTGGAACGAGGTGGCCGCCCAACACGGCCAGACGGTCGACCGGAACTCGTGGCGGCTCGTCGGACCGATGCACCTGGCCGACTCCAAAGAGCAGGCGCGCAAAGACATCGAGTACGGCATCGTGCCGTTCTCGCACTACTTCACGCACGTGCTGCCGGCGGGTCCAGTGCGCGGCGACACGCCGCAGGAGATCATCGCCAACGTCGACGAAGACGGCTTCGCGGTGATCGGCACGCCCGACGACGCGATCGCCAAGATCCAGTCGCTCGTCGACGAGTCGGGCGGCTTCGGCACGTTCTTGTTGTTCGGCCACGACTGGGCCAATCCCGAAGCGACCAAGCGCAGCTTCGAAATGTTCTCCCAGTACGTGATGCCGCACTTCGACGGCCAGATCGCGGCGCCGGCGGCATCCTGCGAATGGGTAACGGGCAGCGGCGGCGAGTTCATCAACCGGGCCGCGAACGCGATCATGAAGGCCATCGGCGACTACGCGGCCGAGAAGAACGCGAACTCACCGACGACGTAATGCGATCGGCGCGTTGATAGCGTTTCCGCATGGCCCGACTCGATGCGACGAGACGCGCCGATCTCCCCGATCGTGCGTTCGCGTACGTCGACTCGCGCGGCCGGCGCCGGCTTCCGATCAACGACGAAGCCCACGT
>JBEVDP010000454.1:0-3254 GCA_040513235.1 Acidimicrobiia bacterium
ATCTCCCCGTAAACGGTGTTGTTCCCGTCCAACGACTCGCGCGACTGGTCGACATAGGCGAACTCGACCGTTGGGCCGATCTTCAGCGCGCCGCCGTCGGCTTGTTCCTGGCCGACGAGCATGCGGAACAACGTGGTCTTTCCCGCACCGTTCGGCCCGATGACGCCGACGATGCCGCCACGCGGGAGTGAGAACGACAGGTCCTCGATCAGCAGGCGGTCGCCGTAGCCCTTGTTGAGCTGGTCGGCTTCGACGACGAGGTCACCGAGACGCGGTCCGGGCGGGATGGAGATTTGCAGTTTGTCGGCGCGGGTTTCGGCCGCTTCGGCTTCCGCAACGAGCTGTTCGTATGCAGTGATGCGCGCCTTGCCCTTCGCTTGGCGCGCGCGTGGCGCCATGCGGATCCACTCCAACTCGCGTTCGAGCGTGCGGCGGCGCGTTTCGTCGACCTTCTCTTCCTGCGCGAGCCGTTGCTCCTTCTGCTCGAGCCACGACGAGTAGTTCCCTTCCCACGGAATTCCCGCGCCGCGGTCGAGTTCCAGGATCCAACCCGCGACGTTGTCGAGGAAGTAGCGGTCGTGTGTGACGGCGACGACGGTGCCGTGGTACTCCTGCAGGTGGCGCTCCAACCATGCGACCGATTCCGCGTCGAGGTGGTTGGTGGGCTCGTCGAGCAGGAGCAGGTCGGGCTTGCTCAGGAGCAGGCGGCACAGTGCAACCCGGCGCCGCTCACCGCCGGAGAGCGTCGAGACCTCGGCGTCGCCAGGCGGCGTGCGCAACGCGTCCATCGCGATGTCGAGCTGGCGGTCGAGGTCCCACCCGTTGACCGCATCGATCTTGTCTTGCAGCTCGGCTTGCTCAGCGAGGAGCTTGTCGAAGTCGGCGCCGGGCTCGCCCATCGCGTTGCAGACTGCCTCGAACCGGTCGAGCAGATTCTTGGTACCGGCGACGCCGTCGGTGACGTTGCCGAGCACGTCTTTCCCGGCGTCGAGTACGGGCTCCTGGGGCAAGAAACCGACGCTGAAGCCGGGCGTGACCCGGCACTCGCCCGAGTAGCCGTCGTCCTCGCCGGCGATGATCCGGAGCAGGCTCGACTTCCCCGAGCCGTTGTTCCCGAGCACGCCGATCTTGGCCGCGGGATACATCGAGATGTTGATGCCACGCAGGACCTCCTTGTCGGGGGGATGCACCCGCCGGAGATCTCGCATGGTGAGGATGAACTGGTGCGCCATGAGGCGACCACGCTAGGGCAAGCGGCGCGAGACTGCGGTGCGTGACGACGCTTTCGCCCATCTATGCCATCGCCGACCGCCACGTCGACCAGGTCGCGGCGCTCGACCCGACGTCTGCTACCGGCGCCGGAATCGCCGGTCACGACGACCAGCTCACCGACTATTCCCCCGCCGCGACCGCGGAGCGGGCGCGGCTCACTTACGACACCCTCGCCGCGCTCGCCGCGGCCCCGATCGAGAGCGACGACGACCGCATCGCTGCCGGCGTGATGCAGGAGCGGCTGCAACTCAACCTCGACCTTTACTACGCCAACGAGCGCCTTCGCGACGTGCGGGTGCTCGGGAGTCCGATCCAGTCGATCCGTTCGTGTTTCGACCTCATGGCGTACGACACCGACGACGACTGGGACATCGTGCGCGCCCGAATGTCGCGCGTGCCGGACGCCGTCAAGAGTGTCGAAGTTGCGCTGCGCGAGGGCATGGCGCTCGGCGTCCTCGCCGCGCGCCGCCAGGCCCTCGCGTGCGCGCAGCAGGCCGAGACATGGAGCGGCGACGCACCGTTCTTCCGCAACGTCGCCGAACGCCGGCCCGACGATGACGGACTCGCACGCGCGGCCGAAGCCGCCACGGCTGCATACGGCGAGCTCGCGACGTTCTTGCGCGACGAGTACGCACCCGTGGCCGACGAGCATGATCCGGTCGGCGAGGCGCGCTACTCGCTGTTTGCGCGCGCGTTCAACGGCATCGAGCTCGACCTGCACGACACATACGCGTGGGGCTGGGAAGAGCTGTACCGCATCGAGGAAGCGATGCGGGAGGTCGGTGAGCGCATCCTTCCCGGCGCACCGCTGCGGGAGATCTTCGAGCACCTCGAGAACGACGTGACGCGCACGATCGACGGCGTCGACGAGTTCCAGGCTTGGAACCAGGACCTCATCGACACCACGATCGCCGAACTCGACGGCGTGCACTTCGACATCGCCGAGCCGTTGCATCGATGCGAGGCCATGATCGCGCCGCCCGGCGGCGCAGCCGCGATGTACTACACCGGGCCGAGCGAAGACTTCTCCCGACCGGGCCGCACCTGGTACCCGACGCTCGGCAAGACCCGCTTCCCGCTGTGGCGCGAGGTGTCGATTTGCTACCACGAGGCCGTCCCCGGCCATCACCTCCAGGTTGCGCAGGTGCGTTACCTCGCCGACAAGCTGTCCCGCTACCAGCGCGCGTACGGGTTCGTGTCGGGCCACGGTGAAGGGTGGGCCTTGTACGCCGAGCGACTGATGGCCGAGTTCGGTTACCTCGACGATCCAGCTTTCGAAATGGGCATGCTGAGCGCGCAGGCGATGCGAGCGGTGCGGGTGATCGTCGACATCGGGATGCACCTCGAACTTCCGAGCCCCGAGCATGACGGTGCGCAGTGGACCCCCGAGCTGGCGCTGCCGTTCGTGATCGAACGGTCCCGATACCCCGAGTCGTTCATGCGTAGCGAGGTCGACCGGTACCTGGGTCTCCCCGGCCAGGCGATCAGCTACAAGGTCGGCGAACGGATCTGGCTCGAGGCGCGCCAGGATGCCTGTGCCCGCCACGGCCGCGACTTCGACCTGAAGGCGTTCCACTCCTACGCGCTCGATCTCGGCAGCATGGGCCTCGGACCGCTCCAGGCAGAACTCGCACGCTTCTAATAACTTCGGCGGCCATGAGTGAGCGTCGAGAGCCGGTTATTGAGAACGCGTTGGCGGGGTTCGAAGCGACCGAGTTCACGCACGCCGGCGTCACGCACCCCGTGTACCGCGCGGGAACCGGTCCCGGCGTGGTCGTGATCCACGAGCTTCCTGGGCTCACGCCGAAGGTCGCCGCGTTCGCCCGCAAGCTCGTGGACGCCGGGTTCACGGTCGCGGTCCCTGTGCTCGCCGGCGAGCCAGGCAAAGCACCGGGCGTCCTCTACACGCTGCGATCCGTTGTGAGCGTGTGCATCTCGAAGGAGTTCACGACGTGGGCGACGAACAAGACGTCGCCGGTGAT
>JBEVDP010000455.1:0-2981 GCA_040513235.1 Acidimicrobiia bacterium
GGTCGGGCCGCTAATCGTCGAGGGCGCGGAACTTCCGAGTTACGAGGAGTACGAACGCACCGAGCCCCAGGACGAGGATCGCGACGAGCACCGTCGAGTCCGATGCGCCCGTCGGCGGCAGTTGCCCCGGATCAGTCGTCACGTTCGCTGCACTCGTCGGCGACACCGCTCCGGTCGTCGGCGGCGTGACCGTGGCCGTCGGCGGGGCCCCGCTGTCGGTCGGTGGGGCCCCGCTATCGGTCGGTGGGGCCCCGGTGTCGGTCGGTGGGGTGGGCGTGACGGCCAGAACGAGCTCGGAGCTTGGCGCGGTCCCTTCGGCGTAGGTGCAGCTGGCCCGGATCGAGAAGTCGTCGGCGACATTGAAGGTCAGCGGGAACGTCGATGTCGCGTCGACGCTGAAGAAGAAGGGCGGATCCGCGGCGTTGGGTCTGGCCGGGATCGTGAAGATCGTCACGCTGACGAACAGAAACGTGCCCGGACCGGGGCAGGTAGTGGTGACATTGACGGTCTGGTTGACGTTCGGGGTGTCGTCGTCAACGGAAATGGTCGCGGCTTGGGCCGCGGCGGGCGAGGGAACGAGCAATGGGATGAGCAGAAGTGGGGCGGCCCAACGAACGCGTGGCACCAGACCAGTGTCGCGCCGTCGTCCATGCCTATGGTGCACGCTTCTCCTGGTCGACTACTTCGTCGCACCCCACGACAGCGTCGCGGCATTCCTGCAGACTTGAGCAAGCTGCACGCTGAACCGCGACGCGAAGGGAGGCAGCATGCCGGAGGAGTTCGAAGGAGATCTTGCGGGAGCCGTGTTCTGGGGGGCCGATCTCAGCGGCGCCCGCTTCCGCGACGTCAACTTCACCGACGCGAAGATCAGCCACGCCTGGCTTGTCAACGTCGACATCGACGCGCTGGTCGACACGGTTGTCATCAACGGAGTCGACGTCACGGCGTACGTGAACGAGCGCGACCCGTGGTACCCGCTGCGCGCGATGCTTCGTCCTTCGAACCCGGACGGCATGCGCGCGGCGTGGGCTGCTCTCGAAGAAGAGTGGGCGAAGACAATCACCCGGGCCCTAGCCCTCCCCGAAGACGCGTTGCACGAGTCGGTCAACGACGAGTGGTCCTTCGTCCAGACTCTGCGACATCTCGTTTTTGCGATGGACAAGTGGTTCACCGCGCCGATCCTCGGAGAAGGCTTCCATCCGATCGGGTGGCCGAACAGCGGCTCCGTTGACTTCCCGTGGCCGGGCCTCGATTACGCCCTGACGACGTCTGTCGCGGAAGCTCTCGCCGTACGCGCGCATCGCGCCACGCGCTTTCGCGACTATCTCGCATCGATTGCGACGACCGACTTCACCCGATCGATCGACGTGCTCGAGAACGGCCCAAACCCGCTGCAGGAGTGCATCTACACCGTCTTCGAGGAGGAGTTCTGGCACAACCGCTACGCGCAGCGCGACCTCGCGCAGCTGGAGCCGATCGACTAGGAGAGACTGCCGCCATGGAACTCGTTCGGTACCGGGGGATCGTGTACGACAGTGCGCGGTGGGAGGGCCTCGAGCGCCGACCGGGCGACATCATCATCTCCACTCCTCCCAAGTGCGGCACGACGTGGACGCAGATGATCTGTGCGCTGTTGGTCTTTCAGGAACCGGAGCTCCCCCAGCCCCTCTCGGTGCTCTCGCCTTGGATCGACATGGTCACGAGGGCTCGCAAAGACGTGTTCGCCGATCTGGCCGCGCAGTCGCACCGCCGGTTCTACAAGAGCCACACCCCGCTGGACGGTCTGCCGCACGACGCCTCCGTCACCTACATCTGCGTGGGTCGCGATCCGCGCGATGTGGCGCTGTCGATGGACAACCACCTCGACAACCTCGACATTGGCGAGTTCTTGCGGGCCAGGCAGCAAGCTGCAGCCATCGACGGGATCGGACTGGAGCCGGTGCAGCTTCCGCCTCCTCGGGCCGAGGACGGGCGTGACCGGTTCTGGAGCTGGGTCGATGACGATTCGGATCCGACCAACACCACGCCGGGCCTGCGCTTCACGATCCGGCAATTGCGGAGCTTCTGGGATGCGCCCAACGACCTCGACGTCGTGCTGCTCCACTACGACGACCTGCTCAACGACCTCGAAGGGCAGATGCGGGCGCTGGCGCTGCGGCTGGGGATCGTCGTGCCCGAGGCGCGATGGGCGGATCTGGTCGAGGCGGCCACGTTCCCGGCGATGCGCCGGCAGGCCGACCTCACGGTCCCGGGCGGGAGCCGGCAGCAATGGCTCGATCCCGCGCGCTTCTTCCACAAGGGCATCAGCGGACAGTGGCGCGACCTTCTCTCCGAGGACGATGTGGCCCGCTACGCCGAACGCGTCCGGTCCCTCGCGCCTGACGATCTCGTGACCTGGCTCCACCGAGGTCCTCTTGATTGAGCTCGGCCTCAGTCGCTCCGAACGGTAGCGACGCTTCGTGATGTCGCACGCCTTGTCATCGATCATCGCGAGCCTCAGAATCCCGGCATGTCGATCTTCGTGAGCTATCGGCGACGATGCGGCCGGTCACGCCGGTCGTCTGTGCGACGACCTCGCCGATCGCTTCGGCGCCGCCCAGGTGTTCCACGACATCGACTCGATCGCGCCGGGCGAGGACTTCGTCAGCTCGATCCAGCGGGCCATCGCGTCCGCCGAGGTGGTGCTAGCGGTGATCGGCCCGGACTGGGCAACGGTGAGCGACAGCCAAGGAGGGCCCGCGGCTGAGCGACCCCGGCGATGTCGTCCGCATGGAGATCGCCACCGCCCTCCATACCGGCAAGCCCGTCATTCCCGTGCTCGTCGGCGAAGCGTCGATGCCGGACGGGGGAGTGCTGCCGTCGGACATCGCACCGCTGGCGCGTCGCCCCGCGTACGGCTGCTCGGCGACGACGTCCGCGCTGGGTGGTTGGCGCCGTCATCGCAGCAGCGGCGGTCGTGGTGGCGTTCCTTCTCGCCGACC
>JBEVDP010000456.1:0-6549 GCA_040513235.1 Acidimicrobiia bacterium
GGTTTAGGTCCCGGTGTCGAAAGACGTGAGGGTTCGAGTCCCTCCGCTCGCACAACAACGCTTGCGGCGAACTACGGGTGGCTCCTGATCTCGCAGCGGTGGATCTCGCGACCGCCGGTGCTGAGCACTCGCACGTTCGGCATACCGCTCGCGGCATGAATCGTTACCCGCGGTGGTACATCGGCAGGGACTTCGAGCACGGCCCCACAATGAGCGCACACGTACTTACCGTCCTGCAGTCGCAAGGCGCCCCCCGCCATCAGTCGGCTGCACGCTAACTCGCGAACGACAGCGTTTCCACTTCCGGAGTTCAGCGGTCTTCACACGCCCGACAAAAAGCATCACGCTGATGTCGAGCTGAAGGGACTTCGTTCACGTGATGCCCTACGAGGGGAGGCGCCATGAAGGCGACGGGAGAGGGCAAGGTCCTGACCATCGAGGTGCTGCTGGAAGAGACCGCCGATGAGACGCAGGCCGAAGCTGTGATCGTGCTCGGGTCCGAGCGTTACGCGGGCTGGGGCCGAGCGCGGCGGAATCCGACCGACCCGGCGGTACCCAAGATCGGCGAGGAACTCGCCTGCGCGCGCGCACTCGCCGACCTCTCGCACCGGCTGGTCGAAGCGGCCGCGACCGCCATCGAGGCGTTCGAAGGCAAGCCGGTGCACCCACACCTCTGAGCGGCAAGAGTCGTCTACGCGGCGGCTTTGGCGGCCGTCTGTACATCGATCGCATCGTACGCAAGCAGCTCGCGGGCGGCGACGACGGCGATGCGGTCGGTCCACTCGCTGTCCGGAATCAGGTGCCGACGCGCGTAGCGCAGCGCGACCAACGCCTTGTGTGGATCGTCGACTGCGTCTTCGAGGAGTAACGCGGTAGACACCGTTTCGATGAGCCGTCGGACGAGCCCCGCGCTCCGAGCCTCCGACTCGTCGCGGTCGAGCGCGAGGACGTCGTCGATCCGCCGCGCGAGCTCGTCGCGCGCGCCCGCAGTGGCGTCCGTGGCGGGTTGCGCGAACGACGGTGCTCCACCGCGCGCGATCGCGAGGGCATCGTCGATACGCGCGAGCACCGCCTCGTGCGCGGCATCGCGCCGCATGCTGCGCAGCACGTCGAGCACGCAGATGTTCTCGGTGCCCTCCCAGATCGGATGGCATTGGGCGTCGCGCAGCTGGCGGGTCAGGCCCCAGTCCTCGCAGTAGCCGTTTCCGCCGTAGAACTCGATGGTTGCGCTCGCAGCTTGAACACCGAACCTGCACAGGCGCGCTTTCGCCGCTGGGATGAGCGCGCGCCGCAAACGTGCGCCGTCGTCGCGCCGCGCCACCACCGCGCATTCGAACCCGAGGGCCATTGCGGCCTCCAGCTCGACGAGCAGGTCGACGAGTTGTTCCCGCGCGAGTGGCAGGTCGACGAGCGGCCGGCCCTTCGCCCGGCGGTGATGCGCCCAAATCGCGGATTCGAGGAAGCACCGGCGAGCGATCCCGAGGCCCATCATCGCGACACCGAACCGGGAACCGTTGACCATCTCCATCATGCGGTTCAGGCCCTGCGCGTCGGTGCCCGAGCCGTCTCCCGGTTGCGCTCGCAGCGCGTAGGCGACCGCGCCGTCGAACTCGACCTCGGCCGTCGGTACGCTCCTCGTGCCGAGCTTCTCCTTGAGGCGGCGGATTCTGAAGTGATTGCGCGAGCCATCCTCGAGGTGGCCGGGCACGAGGTACAGGCCGAGGCCGGCCGAACCTTCGGACGCACCTTCGGGCCGGGCGAGCATCACGATCGCCTCGCCGTCAACGTTGGAGCAGAACCACTTCTCGCCGTCGATTTGCACGCGGCCGTCGCCGAGGTCGTGAGCAACGCAATGCACGGTTCGACCGAGGTCGGAGCCACCGTCGCGTTCGGTGAGGAACATCGATCCGTCGATCCCCGACTCGAAGCTGTCGGCGCGCAACCCGGCGAGGAGTTCCGCGCGTACGTCGGGCGGGGCGTACGAATCGACCAGACCGGCGACGCCGCTCGTCATGCCCGTGCTGCAGACCAGTCCGGTGTCGGCCTGGGAGACGAGGTAGTGCGCGGCGGCAATGACGACGCCAGGCGTCGTGTGACCGCGGCGTGCTTCGTCGGCCGCGAAGCCCGACACGTAACCGCACTCCCACATCGCGCGCTTGGAGTCGAGCATCGCGGGATGGTGCTCGACCTCGTCCACCTCGCTCGCCCAACGGTCATAGCGGACCAGACGAGGCGGATGCGCGTCGATCGTGTCCGCGTTCCGTGCAATCCGCGTGCCCACGAGCGCGCCCAGCGCGTCGAGCTTGGCCTCCGCCCACTCGAGATCATCGGGCGGGCACCCCCGACGGACCCGCCGCTGGAGCTCCGGATCGAGCCGGTACCAGTTCTGTCCGACCGCACGATCGAAGGCCTCGTAGTCGATCACCGGCGCCTCCTCGGTCTGGCTTCGGTCATGCTCGCGCACGCTTTTGAATACGGAGTCCCCGGGGTAAAATCTGACCTGACAGATCGGGTTTCGGCGGGCGTCAGGAGGTGCACCGTGACGAACACGGCCGCGGTCCGCGGTTTCGTGTACGAGGTCGAGAAGGGCACGCTGCGCGAGGTCTCGTGACGAGAGACTTGGGCGGGTGAACACCCGAGATTCGGTCGAGGCGCTGCATCGATCGACCATGCACGGCACCGCGCCGTCGCATCCTGACCGCCTGCTCGCATTCCGTCCGCTCGATCCGCAGAACCGGCCCGCGCCGTTCAAGCGCTACGCCGGTGTCGAAGGCGTCTTGCTTCCGCGCGACGTGCGGCCGTCAACGCTGCCGGCGACCGCGGTGTTGTCGGGAACGCGCGCCGATCCCGAACCGGTCGACGACGAACTGCTCGGCAGCATGCTGTTCCTCGCAGCGGGCGTCACGCGCTTCACGCGCACGATCGACGGTGATCCGATCTGGTTCCGTGCCGCGATGTCGGCGGGCAACCTGCACCCGGTGGAGGTATACGTCGTCCGAGACGGCGTGCACCACTACGACCCGCTCGAACACGCGCTCGTGCCGCTGCGCGGAGAGGCGGACGTGGGCGAAGCCGTGACCCTCGTGCTCACCGGCATCCCGTTTCGTACGTGTTGGAAGTACGGGGAACGCGGATGGCGCCATCTGTGGTGGGACGCCGGTGCCCTCGTTGCGCATCTCTTGGCCGTGGCCGATGCGCACGGCGTGCCGGCGAGCGTCATCACTGCGTTCTCGGACGCTTCGGTCGCGGCGCTCGTCGGCATCGACGGCGTCGACGAAGTGCCGCTCGCGCTCGTTACCTTCGGCGCGGGCGAGGTGGGCCTGCCTCCGCCCGATGCGCTCGAGCCGATCACGGTGTCGTCGGAACCCGTAGCTCGCCGCGTGCTGCGCTTTCCGCTCGTCGTCGACGCGCAGACGAACACTGCGCTCGACAACGACGCGCTCGAAGGTTGGCGGCGCGCGGCGCAGGCGGTGTCGCGACCGGCGCCCATGGTTGTCGAGCCCCCGTCGCAGGCCGACCCGAACGACCGCGTCGAGCGCGTCATCCTGCGCCGGGGCTCCACAAGGCTCTTCCGCCGCGAGACCGCCCCGTCGGCGCTGCTCGAGTGGGGACTCGCGGCGGCCGGGCGCGCGGCGCCGCTCGACGCCGCGCCGGCGGGCACGCTGCTCGAGCACCTCGTCAACGTGCACGACGTCGCGGAGGCTGAGCCCGGTGCGTATCGCTACACGGCCCGCGACGGCTTCGAGGGCCGCACGCGCTTCGACGATCCTCGCGCCGCCGGTGCCCGCCTCTGCCTCGATCAGCCGTTGGGAGGAGACTCCGCGTTCACGGTCTTCCACGCCGCCGCGCTCGACCCGCTGCTCGACGTGCTCGGCGGCCGCGGCTACCGCGCCGCGCAGCTCGAAGCGGGCATCGCGGCGGGGCGGCTCGCACTCAACGCGGTCGCCCTCGGCGCGGGCGCGACCGGGCTGACGTTCTACGACGCCTTGGTGTCGCGCGCCTTCGACACTGACGCGGCGCCGTTGCTCGCGACCGCAGTCGGCATCCCCGACACCGCGCCCGCGCCGAGCGGAACGCCCGGCCACCCCGCGGAGCTCCGCGGCTACGACCGCGTCATGACCCGCCTCTCCGCCGGGCTCCGCGGTCGGTAGCCGTCGAGTCCCGAACCGCGAGGGCATTACGGCCGTGTCGCACCGGCGCTCGCCGGAGTGCTGTCGCGTTCGATCCATACCGGGACAACCTTCCGATTCGATCCGGTTCCCGAACCCTCGCAGTACCGGGACATACACGGCGAAGACTGAGCTGCCGCGGCCGTGCCGCGCCCTGGCACAGGCCTGTCACGCCTTCCAAGTGAAGACCGTGAAGGAAGGCCGGTGCCATGCGATCCCCCCGAACCGCCCTCGTCATCATCATCACAACCTGCACGCTCGGCTTCGGAACTGCGGCCGCGAATGCGCAGCTGGTTCCGACCGGGAATCCCGCCCAGGAAGCGCCCGAACAGGCGCCGAACATGCCTGCAGAAAATCCGATCGTCGTCGACTGGCAGGTGCCGAAGCACTTCGATCCCACCGTCGGCAACATGGGCCGCTTCGGCTCCGACCTCGCGCTCGCGAACAGCTACGTCAACCCGCCGGACGGATGGCCGGTGACGATCACGACCTGCGCCAGCCAGTTCCCGGCCGGCACCGTCGTCAGCTCTTCGTGGCGCGTGCGCAACAGTGCCAACCAGGTCGTCGCATCCTCGTCCACGTGCAGCCGGCAGGTGCGAGTTCCGCAACTTGGTGAGTACAACGTCGTCGCGACGGTCGTCACGACCGACGGCGTCACCCACACCAGGCGCAAGCCGATCACGATCAAGGATCATCTCATCGTGGTCGCGGGCGACTCGATGGCATCGGGCGAAGGCAACCCCGACGTTCGGGGTGTGAGCGAGCTGGACCTCTGCATCAGGGCCGACAACGAGTTCGATCTCCCGTTCCAGTGCATCCAGGACATCCTCGACATTCTGATCAACGGTCTCAGCGGCGCGCACGGCGGCACGCCCGCGACGTGGCTACTCGACCGCGACTGTCACCGGTCGTTCAAGTCCGGACTCTCGCTCGCGGCGAAGGAGCTCGAAGACCGCGATCCGCGTTCGTCGGTGACCTATGTCAACGTCGCCTGCTCCGGAGCAGAGGTCGACCACGTCGCAACCAGTCCGTACGACGGCGTCTATACGTCGGGCGGCTGGGATACCGGACAGAAGCCCCCGCAGGCGGAACAGATCACGAGGATCATCTGCGGCGTCAACCGGACCACGTGCCCGGACAACGCGCGCGCCGTCGACGGACTCTTCCTCTCCGCCGGCGTCAATGACATCGCGTTCTCCGACGTCCTCATCAGCTGCGCGTTCCCCGACCCGTTGTGGGTCGACGACTGCGAGGACATGAAGCGCGACTCCGTCATGGCCGCGCTTTGGAACCTCAGCGGCCCCGGTGGCGAACTCGACGCCCTCGAAACCCAGTTGCGCGACAACCGCAACCTCCAGATACGTGAGTGGTATCACGCGACATACCCGACCGGGATCTTCTCGCCCGGTCAGCACGGGTGCAGCATCTTCACCTTCGTCGGCGGCAAGGAGGTCGCGTTCATCGACGACATGAACGACCGGCTCAACGGCGTCGTGTCCGGCGACAAGAAGGTGTGGCGCGATCCCACGGCCGATCCCTGGCACGGCCACGGCTACTGCGCGGGATCGCAGCGCTGGTTTGTGACGTTGGGGGAATCCCTCGCCTACCACATGGGTCACGGGAAGGCTGCGTACAGGGGCATGATGCATCCGAACGCGGCCGGGCACGACCAGTTGCGACGCGAGTTCCTCAACGAATGGGACCAGCGCAACCGGCCCGTCACCAACACCGTCGACGTGACGTTCGACCAGGTGCAGGTGACCGCGGCCCAGAACGCGACCAGTGGACACCTGTTCTTCGTCGTCGCCCGGGTGGGCACCGACGGCGTGGCTCGCTACGGAAGCGGCGACCACCTCGCCATCCCGGAAACCGTCGATACGCGCGACGGGCAGCTGCACGAGCTCGGTGCGAACCGGGTCACGGTCCGGATGGGTCTCAATGCGAACGAGCAACTGCGCGTGTCCTCGACCGCGGGATTCATCCTCCCGCCCAGCGAGGTCGAGTGCCCGCCGGAGTATGACCAGGTCCCGATGCAGCCACTCGTCGACACCGGTGGCGGAGGTGGCGGTGGCGGCGACCGCGTGTGCCTCGAAGCCAACACCATGACCCTGCAGGCTTCGCGTCGCCACAGTTCCGACACCGGCTTCGGCGCCGGGCGCCGGTACGAACTGCGCGAGCCGAACGGCCGCTTCATCGTGCGTTACGGCGTCAGCCTTGTCTGCCCTGACGCAAACCCGATGCAGTGCGCCGAGGACGGCCCGAGTCCTATTGAAACGTGACGCGGAAACGGTCAGCCGCCGGGCATGCGCTCGGCGGCTGACCAGACGAAGTCGGCTTCTTCGGTCGCGTTCAGCGTTCACGACCAGCGAGACCACGGCAT
>JBEVDP010000457.1:0-3550 GCA_040513235.1 Acidimicrobiia bacterium
CGCCCTGCACGCTGCGGAATTCGCTGTAGCCGCCCGTTCGCAACGGCGGCGGCCCGGGTCGTTGACCGGGCCCGCCGACGGCATCGGCGAGTTGCTCGTCGACCCGGTCGATCAGGAAGCTGCGCAACGCGGAGAACGTCGCGACGCCGGCCACCGTGAGACCGAACGCGGCCAATAGCACCACCGCGATGGTCAGCCGGGCCCGCAGACTCACGTCCTCAGCCTTCCGGGGGGAGGCGGAGGCTGTAGCCGACGCCGCGGATGGTGTGGATGAGCGGCGGCCCGTACGGGTCGAGCTTCTTGCGCAGATATGAGATGTAGGTCTCGACGACGTTGGCGTCGCCGCCGAAGTCGTACTCCCACACGTGGTCGAGGATCTGCGCCTTCGAAAGCGCGCGGCGTGCGTTGTGCATGAGGTAGCGCAGCAGCTTGTACTCGGTCGGCGTCAGGTCGATCGGGTTGCGGCCGCGCCAGACCTCGTGGCTGTCGTCGTCGAGCTCGAGGTCGGCGAACACAAGCCGCGCGTTGTCGTCGCCATTGCCAGTGTGCGTGCGGCGCAGCACCGCTCTGACGCGCGCGAGGAGTTCTTCGATGCTGAATGGCTTCGTCACGTAGTCGTCGCCGCCGACCGTGAGGCCCTTCACCTTGTCTTCGGTCGAGTCGCGGGCTGTGAGGAACACCACGGGCAGGTGCACGTGCTCGGCCCGCAAGCGCGTCAGGAGCTCGAAGCCGTCGCGGTCGGGGAGCATCACGTCGAGCACGAGCAGGTCGGGACGGAACGTGGACGCCTCGCGGATCGCGTCGGCACCCGTGCCGGCGGTCGCAACGTCGAAGCCCTCGTAGCGCAGGGCCGTGGCCACGAGATCGGTGATGTTCGGTTCGTCGTCGACGACGAGGATGCGGCCGTCGGCGCCGTTGGGAGAGCCGTTCATGTCTCCATGGTCGCGCTCGCGGCTGTGGGGTCACTGTGAAGTTCCTGTGGGCATGTTCAGGAGATTGCGAGGCTGCTCCCAGGCTGTTCCCAGGTGGGGTGGCGATGCTGCATGCGTTGCTGCACGACTCCCCACCACAAGGAGAACGACATGCCGTCTCGCCGCCTTCTCGCCCCGGTCGCCGTGGTTGCTGCCATCGCCGGCGGCGGCGTCACCGGAGCCATGCTCGGAGTGCCCGGGGTCTCCGGCGCACAAGAAACACCAGATACCACCACGGAAACTCCGGCGCCGGAAGTCGGGTTCCGCGTGGGTCGCGGACCGGGCCTCGACGCCGCCGCCAACGCGCTGAACATGGAGCTCGACGAGCTCGTCGCCGCGCTGCGCGAAGGCCAGACGATCGCGGAGGTCGCGACCGCCCAGGGCGTCGACGTCAACACCGTCATCGACGCGATGGTGGCCGACGTCCTCGAACGCCGGCCCGACGCCGACGAGACCGAGGTGCGCGAGCGCATCACGCAGCTCGTCAACGAAGGCGGCGAGCTCGTCGGTCCCGGCCACCATGGTCCCGGCCGCGGGTTCCGCGGCCCCGGCCTCGACGCCGCGGCCAACGCGCTCAACATGGAGCTCGACGACCTCGTCGCGGCGCTGCGCGACGGCCAAACGATCGCGGAGATCGCACAGGCGCAAGGCATCGACGTGAACGCGGTGATCGACGCGATGGTCGCCGAGGCCCGCGAGAAGATCGAGACGTTCGTCAACGAAGGCCCGCAAGGCCCCGCAACCCGCCAAGGAGATGCACAAGGCGAGACCGACACGACCACTCCCGAGGTCGAGGGCTCCGCGCTCATGACCTCGTAAGCCTCCCCAAACTCCGGGTGTCCCCCGCCTCCGGAGAGAACGGGCCGCCGCCTCGCGGCGGCCCGTTCGCGTCCGGCCCCTACAGTGCCGTCCGTGACGACGCATCAGTCGCTGCTCGCGGAGGCGAAGCCGGGGCCGCGCGCATTGCGGCGCGTGCCCGACGACTGGGTCGACGAGCCGTACGCCCGCTTCACCGTCCGCCCGCTCGCGCCGACGATCGGTGCCGAGATCATCGGTGTCGACCTCGCGCAGCCGATTGGCGATGCACTCTTCGCCGACGTCCGCCGCGCGCTGCTCGAGTGGAAGGTCATTTTCTTCCGCGACCAGGCGATCGAGCCGAGTGACCAGGTGCGCTTCGCGCAGCAGTGGGGCGACCTCGAGGAACACCCCTTCCTGCCCGCGGGCACGTCGGCCGACGTGGTGCGCTTCGAGAAGGGCAAGCGGATGAAGGGCTACGAGAACGTCTGGCACAGCGACGTGACGTGGCGTGAATGTCCAGCGCTCGGTTCGATCCTGTGCGCGCGCGAGGTACCCGAGTTCGGTGGCGACACGCTGTTCGCCGACATGGCCGCCGCCTACGACGATCTCTCCGCCGACGAGCGCGCGGAGATCGACGGGTTGCACGCGGTGCACGACTTCGCCCCGACGTTCGGTGCATTGCTGGACGCCAACCAGATGGCGGAGATGCGAGCGCGGTTCCCGGAGGTCGAGCATCCTGTTGTGCGCACGCATCCCGAAACGTGGCGGCGCGCGCTGTTCGGCAACGCCGCTTTCACGACGCGTGTCGTCGGCCTCGACGCCGACGGGAGTCGCGCGCTTCTGGCGCGCCTGTACCGCCAGGCCGCCGTCCCCGAGTTCCAATGCCGGTGGAAGTGGCGCGCGGGCGATCTCGCGATGTGGGACAACCGCGCGGTGCAGCACTACGCGTGCTCCGACTACGCGCCCGCTCGCCGGGTGATGGAGCGGGTGGCCGTCGTCGGCGACCGCCCGATCTAACCGCCCGTACCGAATCGGCTTGACGCGGCTTGTACCCTGACGTCGTGAATCGGATCGAGACGCGGCGATTTTTCTGCCCCCGGGCCCTCAACGGGCTCCGAGGGGCGCGCGCGTAACGATCGCAGCTCCACTCGGCGGCTCGGGCCCGGGGGCACACACGCCCACCGTCGCGGCCAACTACGAAGGAGCTTCTCGTGTCTGTACGCCTGCTCTCGTCCGATGAACTCGCGCGCGCCGTCGCAGTGCGCGACCTCACCGATCCTGCCGAAGGCCGTCACGCGCTCCAGCGCCTCGTCGACGACGTCGTTGGCGCGCTCGCGCGTGCGTGGCGCGCCGAGGCGCACATGGTGCGCGCCGACCGGATCGTGTCGTTGCACGACAACTACGACGCGCTCGGCTACTCAGGCGACGCGATCACTCGCGAAGCGCGGTACACGCGCTATGTCACGCCCTCCACCGTCCTGCGCAGCCATACGACCGCAATGATCCCGGGCGCACTGCGGACGTTGCCCGTGGATGCGGCCGACGTGATCGTTGCCTGCCCGGGCGTCGTGTACCGGCGCGACTCGATCGACCGGCTGCACAGCGGCACCCCGCACCAGCTCGATCTCTGGCGCGTGAGCCGCGATCGCGTCCTCGGACCCGGTGACCTGAAGGAGATGATCGAGATCGTGGTGCGCAGCGTGCTTCCAGGCGCGGACTATCGCGTCGAGGAGCGCGAGCACCCGTACACGGCGAACGGTCTGCAGATCGACGTCGAGAAC
>JBEVDP010000458.1:0-5802 GCA_040513235.1 Acidimicrobiia bacterium
CGCCGCGACCGCGCACACCTGGGCGGCGCGATCGCCGGCTGGGCGCCAGTGCAACGTCACCGCGAGGTCGGCCTTGCGTTCGACGAGATTGCCGGGACGGGGGGCGTCGGCCTCATCGGCGGCCGCCGCGACCCCCGCGAGATACGGGATGACGCGCTCGTCGACGACGCGTTCACCGTCGAACGCGCGCTCCAGGCCGTAGAGGCCCGCAAGAGCAATACCGGGGATCGGCACCCGCCGCCGGAGGAATTCGACCGGGCGGCCGGACACGATGGCTACCCGCCCCATGCGCTGCACCAGCTCGGCCAGCACCGCGAGCGCCTCCGGCATTGCGACCGCCGCGGCCGGATCGTTCACGATCCGGGCCAGAGATCCGTCGAAGTCAGCGAGCAGCGCCGTCGCGGCAGGTCGCGATGTCAGCAGATCTGCCGTTGCGTCGACATCGGGCACGATGGGACGCTACCCGCATGGACGCGAAGGCGGCAGCGCGTGAAACGGTGACCGCGAACGAACGACAACTGATCGCGCTCAGCCACCGCATCCATGCTCACCCCGAACTGAAGTTCGAGGAGGAGCAATCGAGCGCATGGACCGCCGGCCTGCTCGACGACGGTGGGCTCTCGGTCGAGTTCGGCGCGTACGACCTACCGACTGCGTTCGTCACGCGCGTTGGAGACGGGCCACTGCATCTCGCGATCTGTGCCGAGTACGACGCCTTGCCGGCAATAGGCCACGCGTGCGGGCACAACATCATCGCCGCGACTGCCGTGGGCGCCGGGTTGGCATTGGCTCCGCTCGTCGACGAGCTCGGTCTCACCGTGACCGTGATCGGGACGCCGGCCGAGGAAGGTGGCGGCGGCAAGGTGCTCCTGCTCGAACGAGGCGCGTTCGCCGGCATGCACGCGGCGATGATGGTCCACCCTGCGCCGATCGAAGACATGACACCTCGCATCAGCGCGGTCGCGCACTTCCGTGTGCAGTACACCGGCCGCGAGTCACACGCGGCGGCCGCGCCGCAGCTCGGGATCAACGCCCTCGACGCGATGACCGTCGCCCAGGTGGCGATCGGGCTGCTGCGCCAGCATCTCAGGGCGGGCGAACAGATCCACGGCTTCGTCGCGCACGGCGGCGACGCGCCGAACGTCGTCCCCGCCCACACCGAGGGGCCGTGGATGGCACGCGCCACCACATTGACCGACCTCGCGCAGCTCCTCCCGCGCGTCCACCAGTGCTTCCACGCCGGTGCGATCGCCACCGGCGCGACTCTCGCGATCGAAGACGTCGCGCCCGACTACTCGCACATGGAGCACGATCACGAGCTGGTCGAGCTCTACCGCGCCAACGCGCGCGAGCTCGCGCGCCCAGAGCCGCTCGACAACGCGATGACGTTCTCCACCGACATGGGCAACGTGTCGCTGACGATGCCGTCGATCCATCCGACGATCGCGATCGACTCCGCCGGCGCGGTCAACCATCAGCCGGAGTTCGCGGCGGCGTGCATCAACGCGTCGGCCGATCGGGCTGTCCTCGAAGGATCGCTTGCGCTTGCGTGGAGCGCGATCGACATCGCGACCGGCTCGGTACGCGACCGGCTGCTCGAACGTTAACTGCCAGTGGCACCGACCACGACGACGCAGTCGTCGGTCGGTTCCGTACCCGTCGGCGGCGGTTCGACCATCGCTTCAACTGGCACTGGGGCCCCGTCGCCGACAGCCGTTGCGAGCGCGGCCGCCTCCTGGTCGAGGCCGGCCCGGCACATGACGGTGTTCCCGACCTGCGAGTGGTCGATCCAGTCGGCCGCGCCCTTGGGCTGGTTCGTGTAGCCGTCGACCTTCAGCGCGTCCGCCATCGTGCCCGCGGCACCCTGCGGTGCGCCGCCGTTCACCACGAAGACGACGAGTTCGGCCGGAGTCTTGGGCTCCACGGTGTCCTCAGGCGGCAGCGTCGTCTCGGTGGACGCCGCGGTTTCCGGTGTGGTCGTCTCGGGAGTCTCGGCTTCCGATGGGATGTCGGGGTCGGGAGTCGGGTCGGTGTCGACGACGTTCAGGAGCACGACGCCGATCAGGATTGCGATGCCGATGAGCCCGGCGCCCTTGGCGGCGGCGAATCCCGCGCCCCGCGCGACGTTGTTCGAGTTGTTGCCCCGAGGAGGCTGACGGCTCATGTCGTCATTCTGCCCTGTCGGCGACCGGGTCGCGGTTACCTTGAGCCCGGATCCGCCCGGCGCCCTTCCAGCCGGCTGCGTCGCCGCTGCTCGCGCCGCTTGCGCAAGCGCTTCACCGTGAGCGGGTCGTAGTCGGCCGCGGCGTCCAGGTCGAGCAACGCTTGCAGCAATCGGTAGTAACTGCTCGGCGAGAGGCGCAAGCGTTCTCGAATGAGGTCGTCTTTCCGGCCGTCGAACGACCACCACTCGCGTTCGAAGTCGAGCAGCGCTTGTTCGTGGACCGTGAGGTCGAGATCCATCAGCGCGAGATGTTGGCCGCCGCGCGCGCGGATTACAAGCATTTCGAGCCGGGTGTGGGATTCGAACCCACGGCCTGCTGATTACAAATCAGCTGCTCTGCCAGCTGAGCTAACCCGGCACGGGGTCCGGCATGGTACTCGGAGCTACTCCGCGCGTCTTTCGGTCGCGCGTCGGCGCGCGACCTCATGGCACGCGAGCGTCGCCGCGGCCGAGACATTCAACGACGCGACGTTACCGTGCATCGGCACGCGAACGAGGACATCGCACCGCTCGCGCGTCAAGCGGGCCAACCCCCGGCCCTCCGCACCCAGCACCAACATCACCGATTGATCCGCAAGCGCGAGGTCGAACAGCGACTGTTCGCCCCGCTCGTCGAGGCCAACACTCCAGACGTTGTGTCGCGCGCCCCGATCGATCGCGGCCGGGATGCCTCCAACCAAAGCGATCGGGAGATACTCGATGGCGCCCGCGGCCGCCTTCGCGACAACCGGCGTCACGCGCACACTGCGGTGCCGGGGCAACACGATTCCGGTTGCTCCCGCGGTCTCCGCGGACCGCATCACCGCGCCCAGGTTGCGCGGATCGCTGACTCCGTCGAGCGCGACGAGGAACGGCCGCGGCGCGTCGAGCAGATCATCGAGATCAACCGTTCGCAGCGGGTCCGCCGTCGCGACGACTCCCTGGTGACCGTCGCTGCGCGCGCTCGCGGCGAGGCGCTCGAATGGCACCGTGCGCAAGCGCGGTCCGGCGAGTTCCACGATCTCGTCGATCACGTCGTCGTGTTCAACCGACTGCGCGAGTTGCACGGTCCACACCGATCGACGCTTCGCGCGCAGGAGCTCCAACACCGCGCGGCGGCCTTCGATCTGATCGCCGCCCAGGCCCGCCGACGGCGCCTTCCGGGGCATCAGGCCCGGCGCCAGACCGTGCCGTTGGGGGTGTCTTCCAGCGCGATCCCCCGCGCGAGCAGCTCGTCGCGGATGCGGTCGGAGGTGGCGAAGTCCTTGCGGGCCCGGGCTTCGTCGCGTTCGGTCACCAAGGCGGCGATCTCTTCGTCGAGCTCGGGAACCTCCGCCTTGGGGTCGATGCCGAGCACGCCTGCCAGCTCCACGACGGTCGCGACAAGCCTCGCGGCGTCGTCGCGACGCTGCTCGGCCCGGGCCGTGTTCGCCTCTCGCACCAACTCGAACACGTAGGCCACCGCGGCCGGTGTGTCGAAGTCGTCATCCATCGCGTCGCGGAACGGTGCCGCCTCCGCCGCCGCGACCTCCGGCAGGTTGTCCGCGCGCGCGTTGCGCACGAGCGCGTCGATGCGTTCGAGCGCCTTCTCGGCATCGGCCAGTTCGGTCTCGCCGAACTCCATCTGCTTGCGGTAGTGCGTTTGCAGCACGAGCAGGCGGTACGCGCGCGGGTCGAAGCGATCGAGCACGTTGGCCAGCGTCACGAAGTTGCCGAGCGACTTCGACATCTTCTCGCCCTTGGTGTTCACCATGCCGGCGTGCAACCAGTGTCGGGCGAATTCGTGGCCGGCGCCGACGGCTTGCGCGATCTCGTTCTCGTGGTGCGGGAACACGAGATCGTCGCCGCCGCCGTGGATGTCGAATCCCTCGCCGAGGATCTCGAGTGACATCGCCGAGCACTCGATGTGCCAACCCGGCCGGCCCGCGCCCCACGGCGATTCCCATGCGGGCTCCCCCGACTTCGCCGCCTTCCAGAGCGCGAAGTCGATTGGGCTGCGCTTCTCCTCGTCGACCTCGACCCGTGCACCCGCGCTTTCGAGGAGATCGGCGTGAGTGCGCCGCGAGAGCTGCCCGTACGTTTCGAGCGTCGCGACCTCGAAGTACACGCCGTTGCCTTCGATCACGTACGCATGGCCTCGCGCAACGAGTTCCGTGATGAGCTTCTGCATCTCGGCGATGAACTCGGTCGCGTGCGGAGTGTCGTCGGGTCGCTGCACCTTCAAACGGTCCATCTGCGCCCAGTAGTCGGCTTCGAATTCGCGCGCGAGCTCGGGCTCAGTGGTACCGCGTTCGGCGGCGCGGGCGATGATGCGGTCTTCGACGTCGGTAACGTTGCTCACGTAAGTGACCCGGAAGCCGCGCCACGCGAGATAGCGGCGGATCGTGTCAAACGACACCGCCGTACGGCCGTGACCGAGGTGCGGTTCGTCGTACGGCGTGACACCGCACACGTACATCGACACCGCGCCTTCGTGACGAGGGACGAAGTCGACCAATGCCTTGGCCGCGGTGTCGTACAAGCGGAGCACGCCGGAAACGGTATCGAGAACGGAGTATGCGGGACGCGAGTTACCTGGCGAGCGCGGGCGCGAGCGTCTCACGCGCCCGGGAGGCGAGGCACTTCACCGGGCCCGGCTTCTCGCCGAGCTCGTCGGCGATCCCCGCCTCCGACAGGCCGCCCCATCGTGACGAATCCGATCAACCGTGGGCCAACTGGACGACCGCCCAGACGGCAATGCCCTCAGCCCGGCCGATGGCGCCGAGTCCCTCGCCCCGCTTGGGTTTGATGGCGACGGCGATGCCGTGCCCCATCGGCTGGCGCACCGGCGCCAGCGCGGCAACGAGACCCTCGACCATGGCGGGCAGGTGCGGCGCCAGGATCGGCTTCTCGGCTGCGACAACGACCTCGACGTTCTCGACCCACCATCCAACGTGGGCGGCGCGGCCCGCGACGTCGTTGAGCAACGCCATCGAGTCGACATCTTGCAGCTCGGGGTCGGACGCCGGGAACAACGCGCCGAGATCGGGCAGCCCCGCGGGGCCGAGAAGAGCATCGGCGACTGCGTGGGCGATCGCGTCACCGTCGGAGTGCCCCACCAGCCGCGGCGCATCGTCGATGCGGACACCGCCGAGCACGAGCGGTGGCGCTTCGCCGAACGGATGCACGTCGTAGCCGAGTCCAACCCGATACCTCATGCCCGTCCGCTCTTGGCCCTGCGGGCCGGGCCGCTCGGGCCCCGCTCGCTACTCGGCGGGATACCCGCCTCCCAACGCTCCCTCATGCTCCGCTCCCGGTGTCGAGCAGTGCCTGCGCGAGCTCGAGATCCGCGGCGACGGTGAGCTTGAGGGTCCGCGTCTCGCCCGGAACCACGACGACGGTCCCACCGCCGGCCTCGACCAGCGCGGCGTCGTCGGTGCCGACTGCGTCACCAGCGTGGGCGGCTCGCAACGGCGCGGCCCTGAAGGCCTGAGGTGTCTGCACCACAACGAGATCGTCGCGCGGCACGGTGTCGATGACGCGGTTGCCATCGATCCGCTTCACGGTGTCGACGACGGCCAGCGCCGGGATCGCGGCATCGGATCCGGCGCGGACCGCAG
>JBEVDP010000459.1:0-3722 GCA_040513235.1 Acidimicrobiia bacterium
GTCGCGGGGAGTGCGAGGTCGGACTCTTCGCGCACAACCGTGTAGAAGGCGGCAAGTTCGCGCGGTGCTACCTGTTGGAACCAGTCACCACTGCGCTGACCATGTCCGCCCGTGAGGAGGCGCTCGAACACGTGGGCGGGCGACGCGTTCACGACGATCTTCGAGAGGTATTTGCAACTCACCTGGTACACATGGTCGATGCGCAGGTCGGCGGGGACGACCTCGTCGCCCGGCGTCTTGTGCAGCCCCTTCCACTCGACGATCCGCGGTCGCCGTCCGCGCAGCCCATCGCGTGCGCGCCAGAACTCGGTGCCGTTGCACCACGCGTCGTGGAATGCGTCGGAGTGGGTGCCGCCGTCCCACGCGTCGCGGATCGAACTCCACAACTCCGGCGACACGTTCTCCACCGCGGACGTGAGCGTCTGCAATGCAGTTCCCACATCCGACGCGCCGAACGTCGCCAACCCCGTGACGACCTCGGTGATCGTGGTGCGCAGGTCGGGCACGGTCAGTCGGCCGCGTCGATGTCCCGGTCGTCCCAGAAGCCTGCCAGCGGCCGCGCCGTGTGCCCGCCGCGCGCGTACTTTGCCAACCGCTCGAGTCCGGCGGGCGACCGCAGCTCGATCGCGTCGAACACGGCTTCGGGCCCGCCCGTGCGCAGCGCGCGTCCGCCTTCGGTGCGCGGGCGCGGCAAGTTGGTCGTCAGCAGAACGTACGGTCGGTGCGCGCCGGCGCGCAGGGCGTGTGCGCGTCCGACGGCGCGCCACGCGTTCTCGGTGCGGAACAAGCCGTTGGGCGTGACGGTGTACGCACCCGACACGTCGAAGTACCAGCGGTCGTCGTTCGCGTCGCGCGCTGCGAAGCTGACGGTCATGCCCGTCGGCGCGATGCGGACTTTGGTTTCGATGTCGTGGAAGCCGGCGTCGCCCAGGATCTCCGCGGCCAACGCGGCGGCCGCTTTGCCGCTGTCGGGGTCGTCGGACTGCGGCGCGCCTTCGTCGGCAACGCGTCGGCGCGCGATTTCGCAGTACTGCGCGTCGAGGTCATAGCCGACGTAGCGACGCCCGAGGCGCGATGCCGCGACGAGTGCGGAACCCGATCCGAGGAACGGGTCGAGCACGAGGTCGTTCTCGTAGGTGTACAGGCGGATCAGCCGTTCGGGGAGCGCGATCGGGAACGGTGCGGGGTGCGACACCCGCCGTGCACTCTCGGGTGGGATCTCCCACACGTCGAGGGTCGCGGCCATGAACTCGTCGGCGTCGACAGTGTTCTGTGCGGGCAGCCCGAGCCTCGACCGCTGCGCGCGGTTCGTGGCCCGGTCGAAGCGACCCTTGCTCGCGATCACGATGCGCTCAGTGATGTCGCGCAAGCCCGGGTTCGCCGCGCTGCGGAACGACCCCCAGGCGCAATTCCCGGCCGAACCCTCGCCCTTGCGCCACACGACCTCACCCCGCAAGAGCAAGTGCAGGCGGTTCTGGAGGATGTCGATCACGTCGGCGGAGAGGCTCCGATACGGCTTGCGTCCGAGGTTCGCGACGTTCACCGCGATGCGACCACCGGGTTCGAGCTTGCGCTTGCACTCCGCGAACACGGCTTCGAGCATCCCGATGTACTCGGCGTACGAGCTCGGGATGCCGTCGCGTTCAAGCTCTTCTTCGTATTGCTTGCCGGCGAAGTACGGCGGCGACGTCACGACCAGCGCGACGGAGCCGTCCTTGATCGCGGTCATGTGGCGGGCGTCGCCGTGCTGGAACGGGTTCTCGATTTCGTACGGCGCGACGACGGTCTCGTCATCGGTGATCTCGGGCTTCTCGAACCGCTCGTAGAACGCGCGTGCGTCGTGGCTCTCGCGCTTGCCCGCCCCGAAGTTCGAGGTAGAGGTCTTGCGACGCTCGCTCGCGGTTCCCGCTCTTGTCGGCTTCGCCGACGGGCCGCTCGGGCCCCGCTCGCTGTTCAGCGGGGTACCCGCTTCTCGACGCTCGCTCATGTCGGCCGCTCGGGTCGGGTCAGTTCGAGCTCGTCGAGCGGCACGAGCCGCGCGAGATAGTCGTCGATTGCCTTTTCGACGAGGAGGTTCACCGACACCTGGCGTTCGTCGGCGGCCGCGCGCAACCGCTCGTGCACCGCGACGGGAAGCCGCACCGCGGTCGCGACGCGCGGCTCGTGATGACGTTTCGGTCGACCCACGCCGGCAGCGTAAAGGAACCGGCGCGGATTTCCGCGGATTCTGCGCGCGCTTTCGCGCGCTTCGCTTCCCGCTCTGAGGGCCGCTCGGGCCACGCCGCCTGCTGCCTTCGGCCCTGGTCGGCTCAGGCGACTACTCGAGGGCCGAGTGATCCTCGTCGCGGAGGAGCGGTCCGACCGGCTCCGGCGCGACCGGCGCGGCGTTCTCGATGTCGAACCAGAAGCCACCGAGGTTGGGGATCAGGGTGTGGTCGTCGAGGCCGGCGCGCGTGGCGACGAGCCGGAGGATTCCGTGGTGGGTGACGATGATCAGGATGCCCCGTCCGACGTGCTCGTGCGCGCGGGCGAACGCTTCGTCGAACCGCGCGAGTACCGCGTCCGGTGCTTCACCACCCGGCGGCGCGCGGAGCTCGCCTCGTCGCCACGCCGCGCGCTCGGCCGGCCAGCCGGCCTCGATTTCGTCGCGAGTCAGGCCCTGCCACGCGCCGCCGTTGCGTTCGCGGAACCCGGCTTCGGGCAGCACAGGCGCTTCCAGATGGGCCCCGATGATCTCCGCGGTGCGCTGCGCGCGTCCGAGATCGGACGTGTAGATCGCGCGCGGGATGATCCCCGCATGCGCGAGCTCGCGGCCCCGCGCGGCCGCCTGCTCTTCACCCTCCGGCGCCAGCGGTGCATCGAGCCAACCCTGCCAGCGGCCCTCGACGTTCCAGGTCGACGTTCCGTGGCGAATGACGAGGACGCGTTGCACGGGCGGTAGTGAACCACGCGGCGACTGCCACGACCCTGCCGATTTGACGGCACCGGCCTCGGCTCGCCGGTTTGACCGCGAACGGGGCGCCGACCAAACTTGACCAACCGGTCTAGTTCGAGGCCGGGCTCGTTTCTCAGGAGGCCTCAATGGCGACGGCCGTCATCGTCGACGCGGTTCGTATCCCGCTCGGACGCCGCAACGGCGCACTCAAGGATGTCCACCCGGTCGACATGGCCGCGCACGTCGTGCGCGCGCTCGTCGAACGTACCGACATCGATCCTGCCCTCATCGAAGACGTGATCATGGGTTGCGTCATGCAGGTCGGCGAGCAGGGAATCAATATCGCCCGCAGCGCCGCGCTCGCGGCCGGCCTGCCCGAGTCGGTGGTGGGCACCACGGTCGACCGTCAATGCGGTTCGTCACAGCAGGCCGCGCACTTCGCGGCGCAGGGCGTGATCGCCGGCGCGTACGACGTCGTCATTGCGTCGGGAGTCGAGAACATGTCGCGCGTGCCGATGGGCGCGTCGATCGCCGACGGCAAGTACGGCTACCCCTTCGGCCCGCAGATGACGGCGCGGTACCCAAATCTCGTCCCGCAGGGGATTTCCGCCGAGCTCATCGCGGAGAAGTGGGGCATCTCGCGTGAGGAGAACGACCGGTTCTCCGTCGAGTCGCACTTGCGGGCGGCGCGGGCGCGAGAGGAGGGCCGCTTCGACCGCGAGATCGTGCCGATCAACGCACCCGGTGAAGACGGCGAGGTGGTCGTGTCGCGCGATGAGGGCATCCG
>JBEVDP010000460.1:0-7022 GCA_040513235.1 Acidimicrobiia bacterium
CGCGCGATCTTGTCGATCTCGTCGATGTAGATGATGCCGGTCTCGGCCTTCTTGACGTCGTAGTCAGCGGCCTGGATCAGCTTCAGCAGGATGTTCTCGACGTCCTCACCGACATAGCCGGCTTCGGTCAACGCAGTCGCGTCGGCGATCGCGAACGGCACCTTCAACAACCGGGCGAGCGTCTGCGCGAGTAGCGTCTTGCCGCAGCCCGTCGGACCGATCAGCAGGATGTTCGACTTCTGGAGCTCGATGTCGGGGTCGCCGTAACCACTCGCCTGGACACGCTTGTAGTGGTTGTAGACCGCGACCGAGAGGATCTTCTTCGCGGTCTCCTGCCCGATGATGTAGTCGTTCAGGTAGTCGTAGATCTCACGGGGCTTGGGAAGGTCGTCGAAGCGGACCTCGGTGTTCTGCGAGAGCTCTTCCTCGATGATCTCGTTGCAGAGATCGATGCACTCGTCGCAGATGTAAACACCGGGACCGGCGATCAGCTTCTTGACCTGCTTCTGACTCTTTCCGCAGAACGAGCACTTCAGCAGATCCCCGCCGTCACCGAACTTCGCCACGACCTACCCCTTCCCCCGTTACCGCTCGTCTCTCAGCCCACGCCTTCGGCCGACGGTACCGCAGCGAGCTCCCGGTTGCTGATGACCTCGTCGACGATGCCGTATTCCTTGGCCTCGATCGCGCTCATGATGAAGTCGCGGTCTGTGTCCTTGGCCACTCGTTCCAGTGCCTGACCGGTGTGGAAGGCCAGGATCTCGTCGAGGAGTTCGCGCATCCGCACGATCTCCTTGGCCTGAATCTCGATGTCGACCGCTTGACCCGACGCACCACCGTGCGGCTGGTGGATGAGCACGCGGGAGTGCGGCAGCAAGAACCGCTTGCCCTTGGTTCCCGACGCGAGCAGCACCGCCGCGGCGGATGCGGCCTGACCGATGCAGATCGTCTGCACATCACACTTGATGTACTGCATCGTGTCGTAGATCGCGAACAAACCCGTGATCTCGCCGCCGGGCGAGTTGATGTACATCACGACGTCCTTGTCGGGATCCTCGGACTCGAGGATCAACAACTGCGCGATCAACAAGTTCGCGACGGTGTCGTCGACCGGCGTGCCGAGGAAGATGATGCGATCGTTGGCGAGCCGCGAGTACGGATCCCATTCCATGCGGCCGCGCGGCGTCTCTTGGATGAAACGCGGGATCGGGACGTATTGGTTTCGCGTGGTCACGCTTGGGACCTCTCCTCGTGAAGTTCTGCTGTAGGGGCTTGGGATTCGCTGGCTTCGTCTTGGTCGTCGGAAACGGGCGATTGCTCAGGGTCTTCGGGAAGCGTGAGGTCGATCTCGTTGCCGGATTCGTCGAGCGCTTTGGCCCGCTCGACGAGGAACTCGAGGGCTTTCCCCCGGGCAACATCAGAGCGTACCGCCTCCAACGCGCCTCGCTTTTCGAGGTCGCGCCGTACGCGGTTGGGCTTTTGCTCGAGCCGTTCGGCGAGCCGCTCGACCTCGGCGTCGAGTTCGGCGTCGGACGCCTCGATCTCCTCTTGGATGATGACCGCGCGGAGCGCGAGATCGGCAAGCACGGCACGACCGGCACCCACGCGGATTTCGTCGATGAACGCCTGCGCATCTTGCCCGGTGGCCGCGAGATACTGCTCGAGGCTGGCATTCTGGTGCGAGAGCCGGTGCGCGAGGTCCTCGATGCGACGCCGGGTCTCGTTGTCGACGAGCGCTTCGGGCGCTGCGATCGGCACAAGATCCGCCGCGGCGTCGAGCACCTTGTCGCGCAGTGCCATCTGCGCTTGCACCTTCTGCATGAGCTCGAGCCGGCGGGCGACGTCGATGCGCAGCGCTTCGACGGTTTCGAACTCGCTGGCTTCAGTGACCCACTCGTCGGTGAGGTCGGGAAGCACCTTCTGCTTCGCTTCCTTCACCAGCACGCGAAACGAGACTTCCTCGCCCGCGCGCTCCCCGAATCGCTCCGACAGCGGTGCGGTGAATTCGACGATCGCGCCGGGACGCGTGCCCCGCAGCTGGTCGTCGAGCTCGGGCACCACCATGCCGGAACCGACCCGGTACATGAAGTCGCTCGCGGTGAGGCCCTCGACAGGATCTCCGTCGATCGAGCCGGTGATGTCGATCGAGGCGTACGCGTCGTCGATGAGCGGATAATCCGAGTCGGCCAGGTCGGCGAAGCGCTCGCGCAACTGGTCGATCTGCGTGTCGATTGCGGCGTCGTCGATCGTGGTGAAGGGCAGCTCGACGCGAAGTTCGTCGTACCCGACGAGCCGGACGATGGGTCGCACTTCGACGACGGCCTCGAACTCGACGTCGCCTGCTTCCTCACCCGACTTGATCTCGATCTCCGGCGCGGCGATCACATCGACGTCGTTCGCCTCGACGGCTTCGACGTAGTACTCGGGGAGCGAGTCGCGCAGCGCCTGCTCCCGCGCAATCTCGGAGCCGAAGCGCGCTTCGAGCAGTTGGCGCGGAGCTTTGCCCGGACGAAAGCCCGGAATGCGCACCTCGCGCGCCAGCTTGCGGAATGCGGAATCGATAGCTCGTTCGAACTCGTCGGCGGGGACGGTGACGTGTAACCGGACCTTGTTCCCCTCGAGGGCTTCAACCGAGCTCTGCATAGGGAATCGGAGTGTACCCAGGGGTTGGACTGGATCCGGCCCCCGAGCGCACGGGCCTACCCTTGACCACTGTGGGTCGAACTACCCGCTCGCATGAACCAGCCTCCCGCTCGGGTGATCCAGCTTCCCGCTCGGGTGAAATCGACCAGGGGCTCACGCATCTCGCGTTGCCGGTTGCCGACCTCGCCGCGAGTCTCGACTTCTGGGCGCGCTACGCGGAGATGCAAGTGGTGCACCGCCGGACCGAAACCGATGGTGGGGAAGTTGCATGGATCAGCGACCTGACCAGGCCGTTCGTGCTGGTCCTGATCCAAGTTCGGCCCGACCGCCGTCTCGAGGGGACGTATTGCCACCTCGGCGTCGCGGTTGCCTCGCGCGAGCGCGTCGACGAATTGTGCGAACTCGCGCGAGCAGAAGGCCGGCCTGTGTTCGGCCCGAACGACTATGGCCCGCCCGTGGGCTACTGGGCATACATCGCCGATCCCGACGGCCACAACCTCGAGATCTCCTTCGGCCAAGAAGTCACCTTCACGGTGCAGACCGCCGAGAAACCTCAGCCTCCGCGCGGCGCGTGAGAATCTCCCGCACGCTCTCCTCTGGCGATTGCTCGGAGGTGTCCAACCAGAGGCCGACGTGGCGCGGTGTCGTCGCGAGATCAGCATCGTTGCGGGCGGGCGTGTAGTCACCGCGATAGGCGACCTTGCCGCGTTCGAGCCGGCGAGCTTCATCCCGTGCGCTCAGCACGGTGACCGTGGGTCGGAGCACGACGACGTGCAATGGGCGCGCCGCAATCGACGCGACCCACCGCTCGACGTCGGCTCCATAGATGTTGTCCTGCACAACAGTCGTGAAGCCGGCCGCGGCGTATTCGTCGGCCACCAACGCCGATAGCCGATAGCGCAGATCGAGCAGACGGCGCGCGTCGTCGACATCCTCGCCGTCGAACGCGGTCCATCCGCTGACGACCCAGCGCGCGAACTGGTAGCCACGCACGTGGACGCCGCGTTCGAAGTGGCGTGCGAGCAAGTCGGCGACGGTCGACTTCCCCGCTGCTTGCGCGCCCGTGATCAGCCAGACGCTCGACATCAGATCGCGCGCCCGGCAAGGTGGCCGTCGTAGATGGCGCGGTCGGCGGGACGGACGGAGACGGCATCACCGACGCGCACGACCTCGGGAACTCGACCGACCAACGCGCGGTACAGCGCGCCATCTGGCACGCCATGCGTGCGGACGACGACGTGGTCGGCCGGGATCGTCTCGATCGTGTACGCGAGCACGTCAGCGATCGTGACCTCGTGGTCGCCCACGCCGACAATCGCGGAGTTCGGGCGCCACTTCACCCCGGCGCGCACCGCGCGCGGCAGCGCTTTTTGCAGCGTCTCGGCGTCGAGCAACATCGGCGAGTGCATCGGCGTGACCGCGGTCACGTCGCAGCCCTGCGCTGCCAGCGCGTGCGCGACCCCGATCGCGACGATGTCGCCGATCGCGTCCAGCACGACCACGCGGGGCCCGACCGGTTCGAGCAGCGCACGCTCGTGGTCGATCACCCATGGTTGGTCGCCGCCGTCGAGTGGGAACGGATGCGACTTCGACGGCGTGTCGGTCGTGGCACGCCCACCGGTCGCGATCACGACCGCGTCGGGGGCGAGCGCACACACAGCATCGGCGTCGGCGTGGAACCCCAGGCGAATGTCGACGCCACGGCGTTTGCACTCGCCCGCGCGCCAGTCGGCGAAGTCGGCGATCTCAGCCCGACCCGGCAGCGACTGCGCGAGGCGGATCTTGCCACCCAGCTCAGTCGCGCGTTCGAGCAGAACGACGTCGTGCCCGCGCGCGGCCGCGACCCACGCGGATTCGAGGCCGGCGGGTCCGCCGCCGACCACGACGACGCGCTTGCTCATTGTCGCGGGCGGGAGAGTGCCAAGTTCGGCCTCGCGGCCCACGACAGGGTTCGTCACGCACGTGATCGGATACCCCTGCGTGAGGTTGCCGTAGCACCCTTGGTTGCAGCCGGTGCAGCGGCGGATCTCGGCCGCGCGGCCGTCGGCGGCCTTGCGCGGCCATTCGGGATCGGCGATGAGAGCGCGCACCAGCGTGACCGCGTCGGCCTCGCCTCGCTGGAGGATCCCTTCGGCTTCGTCGGGCGTGACGATGCGGTGGACCGCGAACACCGGGATGTCGGGCACGGCCTTCTTCACGATCGCGGTCGCCCGCACGCCGACGAGATGCGGGACGTACAAGGGTCGAACCATGCCGACGCCCGACGTCCCGACACTCACGTCGAGGAAGTCGACGAGTCCGAGCTCGGCGAATCTCGCCGCGATCTCGGCGCAGTCGTCGGCGCTCAGCCCGGAACCGTCGCGCTGCTCTTCGTCGCCGACGATTCGCAAGCCGACCGCGACCCGATCTCCCACCGCGCTCCGCACCGCTTCGAGGACGCGTACGCCGAAGCGCATGCGGTTCTCGAGCGACCCACCATATTCGTCGGTGCGCACGTTCGACTTGGGCGAGAGGAACTCCTGGATGAGGTAGCCGTGCGCGCCATGCACCTCGATGCCGTCGAAGCCTGCGCTCGCGGCGTGCTGCGCGCTGCGAGCGAAGTGCTCGATCACTTCGTCGATCTGGTCGGGTTCGATCGCGGCGGCAGCTTCCATGTGGTTGGCGATACCCGACGCCGACCAGACTGGCAGACGTGACCAGGTGCCGTGGTTCACGCCGCCGTTGTGAGCGAGCTGCAAGAACGCGAGCGCACCGTGATCCTGCACCTGCGCGCTGACCCGGGCGAGGAGAGGCACGCACGCGGGGTCCCACACGGCCGCGTTGTTGTGCATCTGGTACGCAGTCGTCGGGTGCACCTGCGCCTGGCCGCCGATGACGACCCCCGCGCCGCCTGCCGCGAATCCCGCGAGATAGCGGCCGTAGCGCTCGCCGTAGAGGCCGGGCTCGCCATAAGTCTCGTTCGGCTCGGTATACATCGTGAAGTGCGCGCCGGCAACGATCCGGTTGCGCGCTTCAACCGGCCCGATCCGCAGCGGCGTGAACAGCATGGCGAGAGACTCGCGCGCGACTCACAACGTTGTCCGCTCTTGGCGCCTTCGGCGCCAGGCCGCTCGGGCCCCGGCGCTAGCCCCACCGAAGCTTCGCTTCGGCGGGGACCCCAAACGATGGGCGGCGCAGGCTACCTGCGCCGCTGACCCTCGCCTTGGGGATCTGACGAGCTTTGCTTCCCTCCGACCCACTCGAAGTGCGCAGGGTCGGGCACGAGCCACCGACCACCCCACGCGAACCCGTGCGCGACCAGTGCTTCGACGAGCCGCACGTCCTGCGTCCCCAGTTCGCCCTGCAGGTTCTTCGGCCAGTTCAGGTCGATCGCGATCCCCCACGCATGACGCGACAGCCCACCGTCGGGCGAGATCAACCGCGGCACGAAGCAACCGGCGACGCCCTCGGGAGTCACCACGTAGCCGAGGTTGGCCCGTTCCAACTCGAGCAACGTGGCCCGCAGGTCACCGACGATCGCGCGATGGCAGCGGACCTGCCCGAGCAGTGGCAGGTCGACTGCGACGATGTGGTCGCGCACCCACGTGGGATCGAGGTCGAGGTCGCGCCCGCCCGCGTGGCGATACGCGAACTCGCCGAACTGCTCCTTCACGACCGCTTGCGCAAGCACCGCGTCGCCATGCCGCAGCAGCGGTGCTTCGCCGGGCGCGCGGAAGCGGACTGCGACCGTCGCAGGCAACTGGGCCCGCACCGCGGCCTCGAAGTCGCTGCGCGCGCCGCGGGTCGTGACGAGCAGGAACCGCGGTGTTGTGATCGCGCCGAGCGTGCCGCGAGGCACGACGATCTCGGCGCCTCCGACGAGCGCGTCACCGAGAACAGCCGCCACGCGTAGCTGTTCGCCGCTTGCAAGGACGATCGTTCCCCCCACGTCGACGCGCCGCAGCCGGGCAGACGTCTCGCCGAGGATGACTTCGCCGGGTTTCAGCGCACCGAAGACCGCGGCGGCGCCCTTCGGCACGAACCGTGCATAGGTCGCCGGATCGACGGCAAGTGCGTCGAGGGGGATCACGTAGCCGGCGGCGGTCGTGTCGACCGCGGCGCCGTCGCTCGCAGTCGACGCGACCATCTCGACCAGGTCGCCCTGCACTTCGCTCGTCACGGTCACGTTGGGCAGTGCGGCCACCGTTGCGGCGAGATCAACGGGCAACCCGTTTGGCGTCCACACGAGGAGCACCTGCTCTGACGCCGCGATCGACGCGTCCGGCGCGGGTTCGACGCGTTGGGTTCGATCCGCGCGCGCAGGTGATTCGCGCACGGCATCGTCGAGAACCATCATCCCGGCCGCGCCGAGCACGAGCCCGACGACGACCACGAACGCG
>JBEVDP010000461.1:0-3259 GCA_040513235.1 Acidimicrobiia bacterium
CTCGCGTGCGCGTGTGACCTCATCGTGGCCGCCGACGACGCGGTTTTTGGTACACCGGAGATCAACGTCGGACTCTGGCCGTACATGATCACGGTCCCGCTCACGCGGTCGATGCCGCCCAAGACCGCGCTCGACCTGATGATGACCGGACGGCGCGTCAGCGCGGCCGAGGGCGAGCGGCTCGGGTTCGTGCAGCGTGTCGTGCCCATCGCGGAGCTCGACGCGACCGTCGACGCGCTCGCCGCCGAACTCGCGACGAAGTCGCCGTTGATCATGAAGTGGGGGCGCGACTCCTTCTACCGCGTGCTGGAGATGGATGCCGACGCCGCGCTTTCGTACCTCCAGGGCATGTTGACGGTGACGACGCAGACCGACGATGCGGCCGAAGGAGTTGCCGCGTTCGCCGAGAAGCGCGAACCGAAGTGGAGGGGCCGGTGAGCGACCAGAAGCACGACTGGGGTCCGCTCGTCGGCGACCTGAAGGCGCGCCGTGATCGCGCGCTCGGGATGGGTGGGCCCGAACTCGTCGAGCGGCAGCGTTCGATGGGAAAGCTGACGGTGCGCGAACGCCTCGACCTGCTCCTCGATCCCGGCACGTGGGTGGAGTACGGGATGCTCGCCGATCACATGGACGCCGGTCTCGGCGATCGCTTCCTCGCCGCCGACGGAGTCGTCACCGGCGTGGGCGGGATCGACGGACGCCCGGTTGCCGTCGCTGCCTACGACTTCACCGTGATGGCCGGATCGATGGGCAGCGTCGGCGAAGACAAAATCGCACGCATGCGCGCGCACGCGGTGCGGCAGCGCATCCCGATGGTGTGGCTGCTCGACTCGGCCGGGGCGCGCATCCAGAGCACGAGCGGGTCGTCGTTCGCGGGTGCGGGGGCGCTGTTCCGCGAGCAGGTCGCGATGAGCGGCGTGGTGCCGATGGTCGCGGCGATGCTCGGACACTGCGCCGCCGGTACCGCCTACATCCCGGCGCTTGCAGACTTCGTGCCGATGGTCAAGGGCACGTCGTCGATGGCGCTCGGCGGCCGGCACCTCGTGAAGGCCGCGGTGGGGGAGGACGTGACCGAGGAGGAGATGGGCGGGTCCGCCGTTCACACCAAGGTCTCGGGCGTCGCCGATCTCGAAGTTGCCGACGATGCCGAGTGCCTCCAGATCGTCCGCACATACCTGTCGTACTTTCCTGCGCACAACGGCGAACGTCCGCCCCGCCGCGACACCGAGGATCCCATCGACCGGCGCGTCGAGCAGCTGTACGACCTCGTGCCGACCGCACCCCGCCGCGCGTACGACATGCGCAAGGTCGTCGCCGCGATCGTCGACGACGGCGACGTGTTCTGGATGAAGCCCGAATGGGCGAAGAACCTCGTCACGGGGTTCGCGCGCGTCGGAGGGCAACCCGTCGGCATCGTCGCCAACCAGCCGATGGTGCTCGGAGGCGCACTCGACGTGAACGCAGCCGACAAAGCCGCGCGGTTCGTGTGGCTCTGCGACGCGTTCAACATCCCGCTCGTGTTCCTTCACGACGTACCCGGCTTCATCGTGGGTAGCGCGGTCGAGAAGCAGGGCATCATCCGTCACGGTGCCAAGATGCTCTTCGCGGTATCGGAAGCGACGGTGCCGAAGATCAGCATCGTGCTGCGCAAGAGCTACGGCGCGGGCTACTTCGTCATGAACGGCCTCGCGTACGAAGCCGACTACATCGTCGCATGGCCGACCGCGGAGATCGCGGTGATGGGCCCCGACGGCGCCGTGAACATCATCCACCGCAGGCAGCTGGCCGCGATCGAAGACGACGACGAACGCACGGCGAAGCGCCTCGAGCTCGCGGAGGAGATCCGCGCGAACATCGACCCGTACGTTGCCGCGGGGCACGCGCAGGTCGACGACGTGATCGACCCCGCCGAGACGCGGGCTGCGATCGCGCGTGGCCTGCGCATCACCGCCGACAAGCGCGTCGACCGGCCGCCGCGCAAACACGGCGTGTTGCCGGTCTGATCAGGCGGTGCTTACGATCCGGCCCATGGCTGAGATCCGCGCGGAGATCGCCGCGAACGTCTGGCAAGTTGTCGTCGAAGAGGGCCAGATGGTCGCGGAGGGGGACGAGATCTGCATCCTCGAATCGATGAAGATGGAGATTCCGGTCGTCACGGAGGTCCCGGGTGTCGTGCGGGAGTTGCACATCGTGCCCGAACAGACCGTGCAAGAAGGCGACCTCCTCGCGATCATCGACGAGTCCTGATGATCCGATTCGAGCAGCGTGGCTCGGTGGGCATCCTGACGATCGACCGTCAGGAGCGCCGGAACGCATTGAACGGCGAACTCTGCGACGAGATGGCAGAGCACCTGCGTAACCAGCCGAACCTCCGCGCCGTCGTCATCACCGGTGAGGGTTCTGCCTTCTGCTCCGGCGCCGACCTCGTGACGCGCTTCGTGGCCGAAGCCGGTGCCGACACCGATACGTTCCGGCCCGCGTTCGAGCGGGTGCTCGACGACATCGTCGCGTATCCCGCGCCGGTGATCGCCGCGATCAACGGTCCTGCTATCGGCGCGGGTATGCAGTTGGCGGTCGCGTGCGACCTGCGCGTCGCGACACTTGGCGCCCGGCTCGCGATCCCGGGTGGTCGACTCGGCATTCTGCTCAGCGCGCGCAACATCTGGCGGCTGGCTCACCTCGTCGGCCAGGGCCCCGCGCGCGATTTTCTCCTCGCGGGGCGTGTGGTCGACGCCGAGGAAGCGCTTCGACTCGGGCTCGTACAGCGCATCGTCGGTGATGCGCTCAGCGATGCGATGCGGATCGCGGCCGACATCGCTGCCGCCGCGCCGCTCACGGTGCAAGGTCACAAGCGCGCGTTGAATCTCGTTGCCGAAGCCGCGTGGCTCAGCTCCGACGACCGGGTCGAGATCGAAGCCCTCGAAGCCCGCGCGTTCGCGAGTGAAGACCTCCAAGAAGGACTCGCCGCCTTCGCCGAGAAACGCAACCCCGACTTCAAGGGTCGGTGACGTCTCACCCGCCAACTACGCTCGTCCACGCCTCGAGGAATAGGCCACGTTCCTCCATCACAGTTGCAGCTGCGGTTGGAGGAGACGAACATGGCCCGCGATCCCCGTTCCCGCGACGAGCTGCGACGGCAACTGACCGAGCTGCTCGGCGCCGAAACCGCCGAGACCCTGATGGAAGCACTTCCCCCGCACCCCTGGGACGAGTTGGTAATCAAGTCAGATCTCCGCGCGGTGGAAGAGCGGATGACGGC
>JBEVDP010000462.1:0-4305 GCA_040513235.1 Acidimicrobiia bacterium
GCTGCACATTTGCGGCGAGAAACTCGTCAGCACTGGGGATGTGCACCGGCGGCGGCTCGATGAGGCACAGGCTGTGCACACAACCCGACGCGGTAGCGGCCAGTTGTAACGCCACCGCCGCGCTGTACGACACGCCCACCACGTGCGCGCGCTCGATGTTGAGCGTTGCGAGCAAGTTTCGACAGTCGATGGCGTCGCGTTCGATTGAGCCCGGGCCGCGCACCGGGCTGCTGCCCGCGTAGCCGCGACGGTGATAGAGGATGACCTGAAAGTTGTCCTGAAGCTCGGCCTGACCGGCGAGAGGCAAGAACTCATCAGCCGTCAACGCAGTCTGGATCAGCACAACCGGCTCACCGGAACCGCGAACCTCGACCTCTAACGTCGCGTCCGGCAGGGACACCCGACGCAACGCTGCGCCGGCCATCGTCGTGGCAATCCCTCCCGGCCCTCAGGCGAAGGGCCATGCGGTAGATCTACCACGACGAAGTCCGTGGGGCGCCCGGTTGTGTCCCAGCATCTGAAGGTCTTGAAACGGGCAGGGCGTGTATCCGACCGGGCCGTCGGCACTCGGCGCGTCTATGAGCTCGACCAGAAAGGGCTCGAGGCGGCTCAGCGCTACCTGGGCTCGTTCTGGTCAGACGCCTCATCGCCGGAACAAACCGCAGAACGCGCGCCGTGACGTTGCCAGTTGCCAGTTACCCGCGTGGGGTGCTAGCCGGACTCTCTGTCGACCGCTTGAATGTGGTGGCGCCGCGCAGCGCGGTGTGAGCAGCGCGAGAAGGAGCGAGGCAAAGCATGTCCGAGACGCAAAACACCTACCGGGAGCGAAGCAGCGCAGCCGTCGGCTGGATCTGGTTCGCCGCAATCATGTTGATCTTGATCGGCGTCTTCCACGCCATCGCCGGACTGGCCGGAATCATCGAGAACGAGTTCTACAGCGTCGTCCCGGCGGCCGGCACCGAAGCGACCGGCGACGTCTACTTCCTGCAGTTCGACGCCACAACCTGGGGATGGATACATCTCATCGGTGGGCTCATCGTCCTGTTCGCCGGCATCGGGCTGTTCGGGGGCGCAGTCTGGGCTCGGACGGTTGGCGTGATCGTGGCCGTGATCAGCGCCATCGTGAACTTTGCGTGGCTACCGTGGTATCCGGTCTGGTCGATCACGATGATCGCGATCGCCATCACCGTGATCTGGGCACTGACCGCACACGGACGCGACATCACCGAGGTCGAGTAGGGCAGGCGCCAACCCGGCCACGGAACGCTCGTGGACCGCCATGAACACAGCCCGATGAAACGATGTCCGGACACGCATGTTAACGGATCTGCAGGATCGTTCGGTTCGCCTCCCGATGTCGACACATGACTCCGCTACACCCGGCTCCTCTCAGACAACGCGCGACCCGAACATCTCCCCGGAAACCCTCCTGCACGTCGCCCCCAACGTCCGTACGCGCTTCGATGCGGCGGGGCACGTCCTCGTCGATGCGCCCGATGGAACGATCATTGATATCGGGCCGCAGGGATACGCAATCCTGTCGCTCTTCTCACGGCCACTGCCTCTCGGGGACGCGATCGAGCGGCTCGAGGGTAGGGAGGGCAGCTCGACCGACTTCGTGCCGACGCTGAGCGTCATCAACATGTTGATCGAGGAAGGCGCCCTCGTGCAGCCTCAATCCCACAGGGCCCCGTCGAGTGGCTGGGCGGACCCGGTGGAGCACGCCCGCATGCTGCACGACGACCGCCGCACGGGTGAATACCTGGCGGCGCTCGCGCAAGCCGTGCGGCCTGGAGACGTCGTTCTCGACATCGGCACCGGTAGCGGCGTGCTTGCCATCGCCGCTGCCCGGGCAGGCGCCCGACACGTCTACGCGGTCGAGGCCAGCGATATCGCGGAGGTCGCCGAGCGTGTGTTCGCCGTGAACGACATGGCTGACCGGATCACACTCGTCGCCGGGTGGTCGCGTCAGATCGAGCTGCCCGAGCCTGCCGACCTGCTCGTGTCCGAGGTTATCGGCAACGAACCGTTCGAGGAGGAGATCCTCGAGACGACACTCGACGCGCGCCGCCGGCTGCTCAAGCCGGGCGCGCGGCTTGTCCCGAACGCGCTCACGCTCTTCGCGCGGCCCCTCTTGCTCCCGGAGACCGAGGCGAGGCAGCGCGCCCTCGGACGCTCGGCAATCGAGCGCTGGCAAGGGCTGTACGGTATCGATTTCGCGCCGCTCATCGACGCTGCGGCGCCCGGCCCCGTCAACTCGCCGACCGAGGCAGAGGTCGCCGCAACGTGGCCACCCGTAGGGCCGCCTGAGGTCCTCAGCGTCCTCGATCTCACCGCCTTCGACGTCGCCACCGTACGCGCTGCCGCAGACCTAGCTCTTGATTCGCCGGGCGTCGTCAATGCTGTCGCTGTCACCTTCCGCGCCGACCTGCACGAGGCGATCGCGCACACGCTCGATCCGTGGACGTGGCCGATGTCGAGCTGGGCGACCTCGGTGTGGGTGCTGCCCGACCCGCTGTACGTCGGGGCGGACGCCGCTTTGCGTGTGCACTACAACCGCCGCGTCCGAGGAACACCCGACGGACTCACCTGCGAGGTCGTCGAAGACGGCGCCCGCTGAGCCGACAGTTCTCATTCTCGTCAAGCCGGTTTCGTCTCTTTAGGATGAAGCCGACCGCCCGCAGCCGGAATAGCATTACCGATGGCTCGGTGCTCATCAGACCGCCGAGCCGAAATGAACAGAGACGAAGGAGGGAACGATGGGAGTGGTGCGACGCCGGGCGCGCCGCCGGACCGCGTTGGTGGTTGGCGGGGCGGCTTACGCGGCCGGCAGGGCGCGCAGCGGCGGGCAGCAGGACTACGACGACCAGGGCGGCTACGACGAACCGCCGCCCGCGCCGCCGCCGCCCGCCCCCACCGAAGGGAGCTCGGACACGGATAAGCTCGAGCGTTTGGCCGCTTTGCACGCCAACGGCACCCTGACCGACGAGGAGTTCGCAGCCGCGAAGGCCAAGATCCTCGGGATCTAGTCATCACAACACGTAGCTAGTTGAGGAGTCGTCATGGCTGAGAACGGTCGCGCTCAAGTTCTGCGGCGCGCCCTTGAGGCGTGCGTCACCGGCGACGTCGACGCCTTGCCGGATTTGTTCACCGCCGACGTCAGCGGCTGGTCGCCGATCATGCTCGTCAGCTCGCTCGACGAGTTGAGCGAGACGGTTGCCTACCGGGAGGACGCCCTCTCGGACGTGGGGATCGACATCGACTCGCTCGACCTCTTCGGGAACAAGGGACTCGTCGAGTACCGGCTCAACGCCATGTTCACCGGGCCTTTCGTGCTGCACGAGAGCACGGTCATCGAACCGACCGGGGCCAAGATCCTGTTCGGAGCCGCCCTGGTGGCCGAATTCAGCGGCGAAAAGATCTCGGCGTTCCGGAACTATTTCGACGACGCCGCACTGCTGGAGCAGATGGTCGCCGGCTAGCGCGAAGGCACGGAAAGCCGAGCGCGTGGACGACCGTCCGTACCCGCTCGTCGTCGAGGACGCCCCGAATCTCGCCGACCTGGCCCTACTCGAGGAGCGCGTCGCTGCGGCCGCGATCGCGGCTGCAGGCGTCGGGGAGGACCGAGCGTTCGGGGTCTTCATCCGCGACGACGAGCATCGGATCGTCGCCGGCATCTCCGGCATGACCTGGGGCGGGTGTTGCCAGTTGCACGCCATGTGGGTGGACGAGCCGCTCCGGGGCCGCGGACTCGGGCGCGCACTCATGGCCGGGGCAGAGTCTGTGGCGAGACAGCGCGGCTGTTCCCTCGTCGAGTTCTTCGCCTACGACATGCTTGCGGCCGGCCTCTATGAGCGGCTTGGCTACGAGACGGTCGGCGTCATCGAGGGCTGCCCGGTGGATAGTAGCGCGGCACGCTGGTACCGCAAGAACCTCTGAGCTGCACCCGCCTTGCGAGCCTTGACCTCGTCCGAGTGTCAACCGGTGTCGCTATCAATCCCGTCCTGCTCGGATTCCGTGCTGAATCGGCGACGGTGGCTGAGCCGAATCCGCCGGACGGCGGACTGACGAGACACTCCGCTACATGCCCGCAGCGCGTACTTGCTCGGCGCGACGCACAGACCCGTTCGCAGGCATCGTGTGGCCGCGAGATTCACATCACCGCGTTGTGTCGCGCCGCCTCGCACAACGACACGTTGCCTCGCTGATCCTCGCATTCGGGTCAATGTGGATGTCCCACTGTCGAACGAGGCTGTTCTCGAAGGGCCCGGACCGTGAAGTCGTAGCCGAGACCGTCGAGCGCCC
>JBEVDP010000463.1:0-6979 GCA_040513235.1 Acidimicrobiia bacterium
AAGGAGTCCCGGGGCACGCTCGACGCCGCGGTGCTCGACCAGGTCCGGGCCGTCCCGGGCGTGGAAGCGGCCGACGCTTCGGTGGTCGGCATCGCCATGGTGGTCGGCAAGGACGGCGACCTGCTCGACGCCAGCAAGAACCGGGCCATCCCGATCGCCATGGCGTGGCAGGCCGACGATCGCCTGAACCCGATGGAGCTCGTCGACGGTCACGCACCGGCGGCGAACGAGATCGTCATCGACCGCGCGTCCGCCACCAAGGGCGAGTTCGCAGTGGGTGACACGATCCAGGTACTGAACAAGACCGGCTCGGTGGAGTACACGCTGGCCGGGATCGCGACGTACGCCGGCAAGGACGACGCCATCGGCGCGCAGGTCGTGGCGTTCGCGCCCGAGACCGCGGCGACGGTGCTCGGCGAACCCGGTCGTTACGACTCGGTCAACGTGGTTGCGGCACCGGGTGTCTCTCAATCGGAGCTCGTCGCGAACATCGAGTCCGCGCTCAACGGCGCAGACGTCGACGTGATCACGGGTACCGCGCAGATCGAGGAGACCCGCAAGGCCGCCGGCGCCCAGATGCAGTTCCTCAACACGTTCCTGCTGACGTTCGCGCTGGTGGCGCTGTTGGTCGGTTCGTTCGTCATCTACAACACCTTCTCGATCACCGTCGCCCAGCGCACGCGGGAGACCGCACTGCTCCGGGCGATCGGCGCCAAGCGCAAGCAAGTGATGCGTTCGCTCGTATTCGAGTCGGTGCTCACCGGTCTGTTCGCCTCGGCGATCGGCGTGGTGGCCGGCATCGGTACGGCCAAGGGAATCGCCAAGGTGTTCACGGTGTTCGACATCGACCTGCCGGCCTCGGGCACGGTGGTCAACAGCAGCACGATCGTCATCTCGATGGTCGTCGGTACCGTTGTCACGGTGCTCGCCGCCTACATGCCGGCCCGCAAGGCCGGAAAGGTGCCGCCGATCGCGGCGCTGCGTGACGTCGCCCACGACAACACCGGCACGTCGGTGAAGCGGGCCGTGTTCGGCACGCTCCTGACGCTCGGTGGCGCGGCGTTCCTCGCCATGGGCCTCTCCGGCGGCGGGATCGCTCCCGTCGGCCTGGGTGCGCTCGGCGTGTTCGTCGGCATCGCGGTGCTGGGTCCGGTCATCGCCCGGCCGTTCGCCCGCCTGATCGGTTCGCCGCTGCCCCGAGTGCGGGGTATGGCGGGCACGATCGCCCGGGAGAACGCGACCCGCAACCCGCGGCGCACCTCAGCGACGGCATCCGCACTGATGATCGGTGTCGGCCTGGTGGCGTTCATCACGGTGTTCGCCGCATCGACGAAGGCATCGATCAGCCAGTCGGTCGACAACTCGGTCCGCAGCGACTGGATCGTCGAGACGGCGTGGGGCATGGGCGGCTTGAGCCCGGACGCGGCGCAGCGCATCGACGCACTGCCCGAGACCGGCTCGGTCACTTCACTGCGCTACACGGCGACGACGATCGAAGGTTCCAGCGTCGACCTCACGGCGTTCGCACCGGAGCACGTCAACGACGGCATGGACCTCGATGCCGTCGCCGGCGACCTGACGACACTCGGCCCGACCGACATCGCGGTGTCGGAAGTCGAGGCGGAAGAGAACCTGTACGCACTCGGTGACACGATCGCAGTGACGTTCCCGGAAACGGGTGCGCAGCAGTTCACGATCACGTCGATCTTCTCCGAAGCCGGTACGACGAGCGGCTACGCAGTGTCGCTGGCGGCCTTCGACGCCAACGGTGTCGACAACGTCGACAACTTCGTGCTCGTGAACAACGCCGACGGTGTGTCGACAGAGCAGGCCCGCACGGCCATCGAGCACGTGCTCGCCGACTACCCCAACGCCGACGTGATGACGCAGGACGAGTTCAAGGGTTCGATCGCTTCGAGCATCGACCAGATGTTGAACCTCGTCTACGTGCTCCTGTTCATGGCGCTGGCGATCGCACTGTTCGGCATCGCCAACACCTTGGCCTTGTCGGTGTTCGAACGGACCCGGGAAATCGGGCTCCTGCGAGCAGTCGGCATGAGCCGGGCGCAGGTGCGCTCGTCGGTGCGCTGGGAATCGGTGCTGATCGCACTGCTCGGCGCCACTCTCGGCACCGCCATCGGCGTCGGCTTCGGCTGGGCCATGGTCGAGGCCATGAAGGACAAGGGCATCGGCGAACTGACGATCCCGACGACGCAGCTCGCCTACGTCCTCGTGCTCGCCGCCTTCGCTGCGGTCGCCGCCGCGGCGCTGCCCGCTCGCCGGGCCGCCCGCATGGACGTCCTGGGTGCCATCAAGACCGACTAACGAAAGGGATCGGCGAAAAGCGCCGTCGCCGCACTCAGCGGCGGCGGCGTTTTTCTTCGAGGCGGCCGCGGATGATCTTGCGGCGGGCTTGCACGTCGCGGTACGTCAGCTTCTCTACATCGGACGACACGCCCATCGATGCCTTGATCGCATCCATGTCGATGTCGCCGACGTACTCCTCCATGCCCAGCTGTTGGGCGATGCGCTGGCCGTGGCGGAGTGCGATCTCGGTGTGCACCTTCTGGATCTCCTCGAGGATGTCGAGGTCGGGTGCGAGGCGTGCGATCGCGCCGTCGAGGAACATCATGTTCTTCACGAATAGCATGAGCTCCTTGGGCGCGCGGGCGCCGTACGCGAGCAGCTTCTTCGTGAGTTCCTGCATCCACGAGACGAGCTCGTCGGCCGACAGCTCCGTCGGGTCGATGGTCCTGTCGAGCTCGAGATCGACGAACACCTTGTCGAGGTCGGTGTCGGGCGGGAACGCACCGAGATCACGGAGCGCCCGCAATTGACCCATGGTGTCGCCCGTCGAACCACCGACGAGCAGCATCATGAACGCGAGTCGCTGGGGCTCGTCGAGGCGGCCGGTGATCCCGAAATCCATCAGCACCGTGCGCCCGTCGGGCTGGACCATCAGGTTGCCGCCGTGCAGGTCGCCGTGGAAGACGCCGTAGAGCATCGCGCCTTCCATGAAGCCGACCATCCCCGCGTGCAACACCGCTTCGGTATCGACCCCGGCCAACTTCATCGCGGCGACGTCGTCCCACGGAATGCCGTGCAACCGTTCCATCACGAGCACGCGGCGCGTCACCAGCGTCGGGTGCGGGCGCGGCACGAGCAAGGCGCGCTGCTCGGTCTCGGCGAGCACGCGAGCGACGTCGAGCATGTTCTGGGCTTCGAGCCGGAAGTCGAGTTCCTCGACGATGGTCTCCGCGAACAGTTCGACGAGTGCGGGCGGGTTCGCGAGCGCAGCGACCGGGATACGACCGGTGAGATGCGGCGCGAGCCACGCCATCGCTTCGAGGTCTTGGCGCACGAGCCGCGCGATTTGCGGTCGTTGCACCTTGACGACGACCGCTTCGCCCGTCCGCAGCTTCGCCGCGTGCACCTGCGCGATCGACGCGGCCGCGAGCGGCGTCCGGTCGAACGACTCGAACACGTCGTCGAGCGAGCGGCCGAGGTCGAGCTCCACGACGCGCCGCACTTCGTCGAACGGCTCCGCGGGCACCCGGTCGCGCAACAGCTTGAACTCGGCGACGAGTTCGGGCGGGAACAGCCCTTCGCCGCCGGAGATGATCTGGCCGAGCTTGATGTACGTCGGCCCGAGGTGCCCGAACGCGATCCTCAGCCGGCGGGACAATCCCCGCCGGCTGGCTTGGGAGCCGTTGCGCTTGTCGACGAGGAGCCACATGCCGAGCGCCCAGCCGACCTGGCCGACGACATGGGCGAAGCGGCCGAGGGGTGGGATACGGCGGGTCGCCATCCACGCCGGCACCTGGGCCCGAGCGTCGTCGCGGAGGTGGTCGACGTCGTGGCGCCAACGCATCGCGTCGGGGTCGACCACCCAGGGGCCCTCGTCGCTGAAGCCACCGATGGCGAGGTCAGGGCTCGGAACGGACATTGCGCCAGGGTATTGACCGGTGGGGAGTCCCCGCGCCATCGGGGACCCCCCATCGGTCGTATCTGCTGGCCGTCGTCGACTGCCGGCCGTCGACTACTTACCGGAGCAGCGGCCGAGCCACGGCGACGCGCCCTGCCACTGGTAGAGGTGAAGCGCGAGTGCATCCTGGTCGGCGGGCGCCGCCGCGGCCGGGTCGACACCGACGAGGTCGAGGCGACCGGCGTGACGAGCCGTGCTGTCCCAGGTCGAGCGCGAGAACTGGTACGCACCGCGGTAGGTGCCGGACGGGTTCACCGCGCGGTAGCCGGCCGCGCCGGACTCATGCGCACGGGTGCAGACGAGGAACGGGTGACCCGAGATGTCGGGCGCGGCCACCGCGACTGCCCGCTCGCCCTGCACCAACCAGTAGCCACCGCCGACACGGGTCGCGAGCCCGACCACGGGCTGCGCACCGGGCGCGGGATCGGGAATACCACCGAGGTGGGCGACACCGAAGGCTGCAACCGCACCGTTCTCGCGTGCGACGCGGTAGCCGGTGCCGTCGGCCGAGATCTCGACTGCGGGCGGAGCCGCGGCGTCGATCGCCGAGCCTTGGAACGCGGCGTCACCGAACGCGAACACCGCGCCATCGGACGACATCAGCCAGTAGCCGGCGCCCGTGGGTGTGGCGGCCGCGGCCACGATCGGCTTCGGCAGGTCCACAGCGGCGGTCGAACCGTGAAAGGACGCGTCGCCGAAGCTGAACACGCCGCCGTCTGCCGCGATCAGCCAGTAGCCGTTGCCGCTGGGCGTGGGCTCGATGGCGAGGATCGGCGCTTGGAGTCGCGAGCCGCCGAGCGAACCGAGGAATGGCGCGGCGCCGAAGCTGAAAACGCCGCCGTCGGAGCCGACGAGCCAGTAGCCCGCGCCGTTGCCCGCAGGCGCGATGCCGACGATCGGTGCGTTGAGCGCGAGCGCGCCGGTCGAACCGTGAAAGGAAGCAGCACCGAAGCTGAAAACGCCGCCGTCTGCCGAGACCAGCCAGTAGCCATCAGCGTCGGGGTGCGCGGCAACGTCGACGAGACCGACGTTGAGATCGAGCCCGCCCGCCGGCCCGAGGTCGGGGGCGCCGCCGATGGCGCGTACCGAGTTCGCGGTGGCGCTCGTCGTGGAAGTGGAGTCGGCACTCACTGCGGCGCTTCCTGCGCCGACGAGTGCGGCGATGGTGACGAGAAGCGCCACCAAACGCACAGTCGTTGCTCGCCGCCGGCGAACCGACGCGAGGCGGGTACGGCGACTGGAGGGGGAAGGGGCTGCGGTTCCACGCGCGGCCTTGCTCGCGACCCCGGCGAGCTCGGTGGCCGAGGTATGGAGATGGTCGAAGCGCAAGGGTCCGCAACCCTCGGGTACTTCTTCGCCCTTGTTCAGGTTTTCGGGATTCATCGAGCCTCCTCGGGCCGCGCGTCAGCACCGGCCTGGTCGTACGAAGAAGCGCCATCGAAGGCTCGACGGCGCTTACTCGACGGTAACCAGGGCGGATGTCCGGCGGCGAACCCGCGTCCACGGGTTCGGGCGCACGTAGTCCCTGCGAACCAGCGCGCCAATTCCGGGTTTTCACCATGGCCATGGGAGCCTTGGGCAGACACTCCGTCCAGGCTTAGTTCTACCGCGTCATTTTCTCGGGGAACGTGTCCAAAGCGAACAAAACGGCCACGACCGAGTACGCCGCGCGCTCTCGCGAGCGGCGATGCTGGACCCAATGCAACGCCCCGCCTACGACGCAGTGGTCGTCGGTGCCGGACCGAACGGCCTGACCGCGGCCGCTCTGCTCGCGACGTCCGGTTACTCCGTGCTCGTCCGCGAAGCAACGGGCGGGATCGGCGGGGGCGCGCGCACCGAAGAGCTGACCGAGCCGGGCTTCTGGCACGACGTCTGCTCCGCGATCCATCCGCTCGCCACCGCCTCGCCGGGGTTCGCGCCGCTCGACCTGCGCGCGCACGGCCTCGAACTCGCGCATCCCGCCATCGCGGCCGCGCACCCGCTACCCGACGGCACCGCGGGCGTGCTCGACAATCGTTCGTTCGCAGCGACCGTCGCGTCGCTCGGCGATGACGGTCCGCGCTGGCAACGGCAGCTCGGACCGTACGCTCGCGGTTGGGACGACCTCGTCGAAGACATCGCGGGCCCGGTCGTCCACGTGCCCCACCATCCGGTGAAGTTCGTGCGCTTCGGGCTGGCAGGGATGCCGTCGGCCGCGCAGTACGCCAAGGCGCGACTGCGCGACGAACGCGCTCGGGCCCTGTTCTTGGGCCTCGCCGCGCACTCGACCGTGCGCCTGACGCATCCGCTGACCGCGTCGTACGGCGTGATGATGGGCGCGTCCGCACACGCAGTCGGTTGGCCCGCGATCCGGGGCGGTTCGCAGAAGCTCGCCGACGTCCTCGCTCGCATCGTGCGCGACAACGGCGGAGAGATCGAGACCGGCGCGCCCGTGCACTCGCTCGCCGAGCTCCCGCCTGCTCGAGTCGTGTTCCTCGACACCAGCCCGTTCGCCGCGCTCAAGATCGGCGGCGACCAACTCTCGCCGCGAGTGCGCCGCGGGCTCGCCAAGTTCCGGCGGGGCGTCGCCGCGTTCAAGCTCGACTACGCGCTCTCCGAGCCAGTGCCGTGGACCAACGCCGAGTGCAGGCGCGCAGGCACGTTGCACGTGTGCGGAACCGCGGCCGAGGTGATCCAGGCCGAGGATGAGGTTTCGCGCGGGAAGCACCCCGAGCGGCCGTTCGTGCTCGTCGCGCAACAGAGCCTGTTCGACCCGACGCGGGCACCGGCCGGCAAGCACACGCTCTGGGCGTATTGCCACGTGCCCAACGGCTCGACTGTCGATATGACCGAACGCGTCGAGGCGCAGTTCGATCGCTTCGCGCCCGGCTGGCGCGACGTCGTCCTGGCGCGACACGTCATCACTCCCGCCGCCTTCGAGGACCGCAACCCGAGCAGGATCGGCGGCGATTTCAGCGGCGGGTCCCTGTCGGGAGTGCAGTTCGTGTCGCGGCC
>JBEVDP010000464.1:0-13540 GCA_040513235.1 Acidimicrobiia bacterium
ACAAGCGCCGTCTGTTCGGGACGATCTTCGCGGTCGTCCTCGGTGTCGCGTTCCTGTCGGGCACGCTCGTGCTCGGCGACACGATGCGCGCCGGCTTCGACGACATCTTCACCGAGGCCAACGAAGGCACCGACGCGATCGTGCGCAACGCGACCGAGATCGGCGAGGAGATGACGACCCAGCGTGGATACGTCGACGCGGATCTCGTCACGACGATCCGCGCGGTCGACGGCGTCGAGGCAGCCGAGCCCGCGATCCAGGGTTTCGCGCAGATCATCGACAAGGACGGCGACCCGATCGGCGGCAACGGTCCCCCCACGCTCGCCGGCAGCTGGATCGACGACCCGACGTTCAATCCGTGGGCGATCGCCGAAGGGCGCGCGCCCGAGGCGAGCGGTGAAGTCGCGATCGACAAACGGACCGCTGACGACAACGACTTCGCAGTCGGTGATCCGGTGCGGATCAACACTCCAACTCCCGTTGACGCAACGATCGTCGGGTTCGCGACATTCGGCGAGCTCGACAGCATCGCCGGCGCGACGTTCACTGCGTTCACCTACGAGGACGCACAACAGCTGTTCGTTCCCGACCCGAGCAAAGCATCGAGCATCCTCGTCGCCGCTGCGCCTGGTGTGAGTCAGGATCAGCTCGTCGCGGATCTCGATCCCGTTCTACCCCGCGGTGTCGAAGCGCTCAGCGGTACTGCGCAGACCGCAGAGGACAACGAAGACATCAACGACGACTTCATCGGGTTCTTCGAAACGTTCCTGCTCGTCTTCGCGGGCATCGCGCTGCTCGTCGCAACGTTCAGCATCTACAACACGTTCTCGATCATCATCGCCCAGCGCACACGAGAGTCCGCCTTGCTCCGTGCGATCGGCGCGTCGCGACGGCAGATCCTGACCGCCATCGGGCTCGAAGCCGTGATGATCGGCATCATCGCATCGATCGTCGGACTGCTCTCGGGGATCGCGCTCGCGGCCGGGTTGCAAACGCTGTTCGACGCGCTGGGGTTCGCGGGGCCGGACGCACCATTGAGCGTCAAGGCCGGAACCGTCGTGTGGTCGTTCGCAGTCGGGATGCTCGTCACACTCACCGCGACCATGTTCCCGGCGATCCGCGGTTCGCGGGTCCCGCCGCTCGCGGCGCTGCGCGATGTGTCCCTCGACCGCACCGGCGCATCGAAGGTGCGGATGGTGTTGGGCGCGCTGTTCACCATCGCCGGCGTCGCCCTTGTCGTGACGACCGCGCTCGGCGACGGTGAACTCGAGGTCGCGGGCCTCGGCGCGCTGCTGACGATCGTGGGCGTGGTCGTGCTCGGGCCAGTGGTCGCGCGTCCCGCGGCCCTCATCTTGGGATCACCGCTGCCCCGGTTCCGCAAGATCACGGGCGCGCTCGCCCGGCAGAACGCGATGCGCAACCCGCGCCGCACGGCGGCGACCGCCTCGGCGCTCATGGTCGGCGTCGGCGTCGTCACACTGTTCACGGTGCTCGCGGCGTCGGTGAAGGTGGCGATCGACGACACGGTCAGCAAACAGTTCGGCGGCGACCTCGTGATCGCCGACCAGAACTTCAGCGGCGCCGGCCTCAGCCCGCAGCTCGCGACGGACGTCGAGGCGCTCCCGGAGGTCGAGAGCGCAGTCGGCCTCGGGCTGGCAGCCGCGGAGATCGACGGGAGGACACCAGACATCACGACCGCGGATCCGGCCAAGCTCGACGAGCAGCTCGACATCGGCGTCGTCGAAGGCTCGCTGGCGCAGATGACCGACAACCAGCTCGCGGTCTCCGAGGAGTTCGTGCAGGCCTTCGGCTGGGCACTGGGCGACACGGTCGACGTGACGTTCGTCGGTGACGACACGACCGAACAGTTCACGATCGGCGCCATTTACGACTCGACCGAGCTGGTCGACGACGTCGTGATGCCGTCGGCGGCGTACAACGCGCACACCGCGCAGCCATTCGACATCGTCGTGATGATCAACCTCGCCGACGGCGTGTCGCTCGCCGAAGGAAAGGCGGCAGTGACACCGGTCGCGGACGCGTACGCGGCACCCGACGTACAGGACCGCGACGAGTACGTCGACTCTGTTGCCGGTCAGATCGATATGTTCCTCAACGTCATCTACGTGCTGCTCTTCCTGGCGATCATCATCGCCTTGATGGGAATCGCGAACACGCTCTCGCTCTCGGTGTTCGAGCGCACGCGTGAGCTCGGCCTCCTGCGCGCCGTCGGCCAGTCCCGCAAGCAACTACGGGCGATGGTGCGCTGGGAGTCGGTGATCATCGCGGTGTTCGGAACGGTTGGCGGGATCATGACCGGGTTGTTCCTCGGCTGGGGTCTGCTCGAGGTGACTTCGGCGTCCGAAGACATCCCCGCGCCGTACACGGTGCCGCTCGGTCAGCTGCTCGCGGTGCTGATGGTCGGCGGTGTCGTCGGCATCCTCGCGGGCTGGATGCCCGCGCGGCGTGCGGCGAAGCTCGACATCCTCGATGCCATCGCGACCGAGTGAACAACAATCTGCGTGACAGAACCACCGATTACGGGGGTTCGGTCACGCAGGTCGTCGTGAGCGCGCACGGTTTTCGTCATCAACCCAGGATGACGGATGCGTGTCGGGATGTCGAGACGCGACGCGCTCAGCCGATGGGTACCGCCGGCATGATGTTCTGGTTCCCGCGGAACACATTTTCCGGGTCGTACTGCGCCTTGATCTCGGCGAGTCGGCGGTAGTTCTCCTCGCCGTACGCAGCGCGGATGCGGTCTTGGCCCTCGTCGCCGATGAAGTTCAGATAGACGCCGCCGGTCGCGTGTGGCCGCATTGCCGCGTTGGAGTTGCGCGCCCACGCGATGTTGGCCGCGTCATCGGCTGCCTCGGTCCACGTCGCGAACGGGTGGAAGACCCACTTCGCGTCGCGCTTCGACATCGGCGAGTCGGCACCCGCGCGCGCGACCGCGCCGCCCCACGGCGCCATGAGGTTCTGCGACGTGGGCGACGCCATTGCGGTGGAGGTCTTCAAGAACACCGCGATCGCGTCGTCGGTCAGCTCGGCGAGATACTCGGCGCTCCAGTAGTTCCGAAGGCCCGGCGGATCGTCGAGCATGCACTGGAAGTCGGCATACGGCATCGGCCCGACGAGATCGGCCTCGGGGCTCAGCGCACGCAGCGGCCCGATCAGCGCACTGCCCTCATCGTGATCACCGATCCAACACACGGCGACTGCGAACGCGGGATGGCCCTGCAGATGCTGCGGGACGAACTCCTCGGGTGGTCCGGTGAGGGAGACGAATGCTCCGCCGAGTTCTTCGGGCGCGGCCTCGACGATGTTCCGAAAGGTCGTCGCGACGTCGGGACCAGCGGCGGCCGGCCACAGCATGAGCCCGGCGAGCACGAGTGGGCCGACGGGATGCAACTGGAACTCGAACGACGTCGCCACGCCGAAGTTGCCGCCACCACCGTGCAGCGCCCAGAAGAGATCGGGATGCTCGGCTGAGCTCGCGGTCACCTGTTCGCCGTTGGCGAGCACGAGGTCGACCGAGATCAGGTTGTCGCACGCCAGCCCATGCTTGCGTTCGATCCACCCGGAGCCGCCGCCGAGCGTGAAGCCCGCGACGCCTGTCGTCGAAACGCGTCCGCCCGGTGTCGCGAGACCATGCTCCTGTGCGGTGCGGTCGAACTGGCTCCAGGTCGCGCCCGCGCCGACGCGCGCCGACTTTGCAGCCGGGTCGATCGTCACGGTGTCCATCGGTCGTACGTCGACGACAATGCCCCCGTCGACCGTCGACATGCCTGCGACTGAGTGCCCGCCGGCGCGCACCGCGACTTCGAGCTCGGCGTCGCGCGCGAACGCGAGCGCAGCGGCGACGTCGGCGGGAGTCGCGCACTGCGCGATGAGCGCCGGATGCGCATCGATCATGCCGTTGTGCAGGACGCGCGCCTCGTCGTACTCCGCTCCTTCGGTGAGGAGTGCGCCCGAGAACGCGGCGGCGAACGCCGCGAATGCAGGATGTTGCCGGACGGGACTGCTCATAACGGCGCTCCTTCTCGCGGACCGGGGCATTCTCCGATGCCGGGACGCAATGGTCAATGGTGCGACAAAATGCGTGCATGGCCGAGGGGACGCTCCAGAAAGTCCGCAAGCTGTGCCTGGCATTCCCGGAATCTTCCGAGCGCCTGAGCCACGGATCGCCCACCTTCTTCGCGGGCAAGAAGGTGTTCGTCATGTATCTCGACGACCACCACGGCGACGGCCGCCTCGCGTTGTGGTGCGCGGCGCCGGTCGGCGTGCAAGCCGAGATGGTCGACGAGGATCCGGAACGCTTCTTCGTTCCGCCCTACGTCGGCGGCCGGGGTTGGCTCGGCGTGCGCCTCGACCGCAAGCCCGAATGGAACGAGATCGCGGGCATCGTCGAAGAGGCGTACCGCATGGTTGCGCCCAAGCGCGCGATCAAACTCCTCGACGAAGCCGAGTGATTGGTCGCCCGGCTCCGTGTTCCGGAGTGGGATGACCAATCAGTTCATTCGCAGACGCCGGGTGCCCAGAGCCCGCGCTCGTTCTCGCGCGCCTCGGCTTCGGCCGCGTCGAAGCGTGCTTGATATTTGTAAGGCAGGTCGTAGGTGTACTCGTACGCGTAGCCCTCGGCGATCATCTCCTCGTTGAACAAGCGCCCGTCGGGTAACCACACATACGCGAGCGCGCGGCCGAAGCGGTCGGTCTCGCCTTGCGTCGGGTCCGGTTCGAGATAGATGTCTTCGCCGTCGAGGAGTTCGTGCGCGCGATCCGAGGCTTCTTGCCCGAAGCACTCGACGGGGCGGCGCGGATCGACGGTCTCGGGCGTGTTGATCCCGATCAGACGCACCGGAACGGACTCGGGCATGTCGACCCGTACCGTGTCGCCGTCGACGACGCGGTCGACTGCGTACGGACCCGTGGCCTCGGCCGGAATCGCGGCGTCACGCGCCGTGGGCTCGGCCGATCCGCAAGCGGCGATCGCGACCAGGAGCGCGACGGTGACGCGCTTCACGCGTGCTCGGCGACAACGCGCAGCACGTCTTCGCCGTAACGCTGGATCTTGGCCGGTCCCACACCCTTGATGCGCGCCAGCGCACGGAAGCTCGCGGGCTTGGCCGCAGCGATGTCGGCCAGCGTCGCGTCGTGGAACACCACGTAGGCCGGCACGCTGTCGTCGCGCGCCCGTGCGAGCCGCCACTCGCGTAACGCCGCGAACAGCGGATCGTCGTCGGGATTCGGCGTTGTCGCCGCCTTCAGCGGGATCACCTCGGCCAACCGCTCGACTGGTTTCCCCTGCGCCTCGGCGACGAACGGCGCCTTTGCTGCCACGTCGGCGAGCAGCACCACCTCCGTGCGACCGCGGGTGAGCGCGACGTGGAAGATGCGGCGTTCCTCTTCGATGTCGTCGGCGAGCCGGTGGGGCATCAGGCCTTCGTGCGCTCCGAGCACGACGACGCGGTCCCACTCCATGCCCTTGACGCGGTGCACCGTCGAGAGCGTGATCTCACCCGGCCGGCTCGGGTCGGCCGCGACGGCGGCCCCGCGCAAGTGCTCGCGCAACCAGGACTCGAACGTCGTGGGATCCGGATGCGCCGCCGCGATCGCGATCAAGGCGGTGAGGTCATCGAGATGGGACGCATCGCGGCCCTTGCCCGACTGATCGAGCGTGCCCATCGCCTGGCCGAGACCTACGTCGTCGCGCACGGCGCGCAGTACCGCGGCGGCGTCGCCCTCGTCGGCGTGCTTGGCCAGCGTGACGAGGTCGTCGACGAAGTCGTGCAGCCGAGTGGCATCGGTTGCGGCGAGCGAATCGGCGAGCTCCCGCACGCGTTCGATCGTGAGCCGGCGGCGCGCCAGCGGCTCGGTCGCGCGCTTTGAAAGTCGGCGGCTCGGGCGCCGGATCACCTCGCCGACGTCGCTGTTCGCCAGCCGTTCACCGTTCGCGATTGCAACTGCGAGCCGAAGGTAGGCGAGCGCGGCGCGCACGCCCGTGCGGGTGAGGAAGCGTTCCCCGACCGCGATCGTGACGGGTAGGCCCGCGTCGTGCGCGAGCACCTGGACCGGAAGCAAACCGGCGTTCACCCGGCACAACACCGCGATGCGCTCGGGTGCGACACCCGCGGCGAGCCACTCCGAAAGTAACGCGACCGCGCGCGGGGCCAGCCCTTCGGCCACGGGACGCTCGACGCGCAGTACATCGTCGGCGTCCGTGCGCGCCGCCCGGATCGTCTTGGCGACGCGGCGGCGGTTGTGCACGAGCAGTGAGCGGGCTGCGTCGACTACGACCGGCGGGCATCGGTAGTTCACTTCGAGCGGGTGATCGGTCGCGCCGGGGAAGTAGCTCTCGAAGCGGATCAGGAAGTCGGGATCGGCGCCGGAGTAGCCGTAGATGACCTGGTCGTCGTCGCCGACACCGAACACGTCGTAGGCGGGCGCGGCGACGAGCCGGAGGAGCAAGAGGTGCGCAGGGCGGAGATCCTGGAACTCGTCGACGAGCAGATGTCGGCATTCGCGTTGGAGTTCGGCGCGCCGAGCGGCGTCGCGCAACAAGAGCTCGACCGCGCCATAGATCTGCCCGTCGAAATCGGTGACGTCGTCGCGCGCGAGACGGTCGACGTAGGACTCGTACATGGCGGCGAACCCGTCGACGTCGCCGCGGTCGGCTTCGACCTGAGCGGGCGGTCGCAGCGCGAGCCGCACCTCTTCGAGCGCGTCGAGGTAGGGCGCCAGCGCGTCGGTGTTGGCGCGGAAGCGGAGCTTGAGGTGCGGCTCCATGCGCCGCCGCATCTCGATCTCGTCGATGACCTGCACGTTCGGGAACGCGCGTTGCAGGATGTCGTAGCCGAACGAGTTGAGGGTGCGGACCTTGCGCCGCGCCCCGCCCGGAAGGTCGCCGAGCCGTGCCTTCATCTCGTCGCCCGCGCGCTTGTTGTACGCGAGCGCGACGACAGCAGCCGCGCCGTAGCCGCGTTCGACGACGAGGTGGCGGAAGCGGGCGGTGAGCACCGTGGTCTTGCCCGATCCGGCCGGGGCCAGGATCCGGGCCGGGCCGCCCGCGTGGAGCACCGCGGCCTGCTGGTCGGGTGCGAGGCCCGCGGCCGCACCGCTCGTGCCGGGCTCGACATCGGCGCGCGGCTCCCGTGCCTCCAACGCATACCGGTGCACCACCGGCACCCCGAGTCCGGCGGTGCGAGGCCCGCCGTCGCACCACGCGGCCGTGCCGTCGGCCAGCATCACGTCGGTCGTGGTGCCCGGCTGCGCGCCGAGCCGTTGGGCCTCCATCGCCGGCCACCAGCGCGGCGTGCCGTCGCGCGCGTCGTAGTTGTTGGCCCGCACGAGGAAGTAGAGGCGCTCCCGAGCGAACTCGAACGCCGGTGTCAGCGCATGCGGTGCACGTTCGTCGGTCTCCGATGCCCGAAGCATCTCGACCGGCACGCGCAAATCGACGACGACCGCAGTGCGTGCCGCCCACAGACCGTGCAGCTGCGCGACGGCCGCGGCCGGCGCACGCAGGACGTCTTCGTCGACCACCACCCGGACCGCATCGCCCCAGGCCAGGGGCGCGGAGGACCCGTCGGCGACAATCACCCCGCGTCCGAGGACGGCAGGTCCGGGCACGCTCATCCCGGCATCGTCGCGCACGCCTGCGACAGCGACCTTGATGGTGGCGCGGCTGGTCCCAAGCGGATCCCAAGGGCGGCCCAACCAGGGGTGTGCAGGATGCGACAGACACCGGAGAAAGGGCTCGCATGGCAGTCGCGTTGGATTCAGCTCCGTACCCGCCGGCCCTCCGGGGTTGGCTCGACGCCCACGCGCGACTCCAGCGCGACGCGGAGGCCCTCTACAACGCCGTCATCAACCTGGACCCGGCCGACCGGCTCGGTGCGACGCAGCTCGCAGGCTCGTTCGGCACGACCGCCCGCATGGTGCGCGCCCATCACCGGTTCGAGGACAACGTCTTGTTCCCGACGGCCGCCGAGCGCGACCCCGCCTTCGCCAGCGACGTCATGGTGCTCTCGCTCGGTCACGTCGACATCGACGATGTCGTCGAGGACATGTCCCGCACCTTGGCCGTGCTCGCCGGGGGCACGACCCGTTCGCTCGAGGTCTGGCAGCGGCTCGTCCACAACGCCAAGACGCTGCGGGAGCTGCTCGTCGAACAGATAGCGGTCGAGGAAGCCCGCGCCCTTCCGGTCCTCGTGCGCACGTTCACCACGGCCCGCCGGCCCTCGGCGGTTGCCTGAGATCTCCCCACCGGAAAGCTCGCAGAGGGTCACCCGAGCTCATTTGACCCAGCCCAGCCCCACGGGCTCGGGTGACCCGAACTGATAGGAAGGCGCTCGGTGATGACCGAGCGCTCGTCTCGCGACACGGCTCTCGTCGCCGTCGTCGCGATCGCAGTGGGCCTCGCGGCCGCCGACTCCTCGATCGTCGTCCTCGCGCTGCCGGATGTCTACCGCGACTTCGACGTCTCGATCGTGGCGGTGTCGCAGACGATCACGGCATACAACGTTGCCATCGTCCTCGGCGCGCTCGCGGTGATTCCACTCGAGTCCCGTGTGCGCGGCCACATCCTTGCCGGCACCGGTCTCGCGGTGTTCGCGGTCGCGTCGCTCTGGTGCGGCCTCGCCGGGTCGTTCACGCTGCTGATCGTCGCCCGCACGATCCAAGGGTTCGGGGCCGCGTTCGCGCTCGCGGGCGCGGTTCCCGTGCTCGCGGGCATTCGCCGCAGCGATGAACACGCGATCGCCACTTGGGCGCTCGCGGGCACGATCGGCGCCGCAATCGGGCCCGCGCTCGGGGGGGTGCTCACCGAGCTGTTCAGCTGGCGTTCGATCTTCTTGTTCCAAGCCCCGGTCGCCGCGCTCGCGCTCATCCCCACAGTGGACCGACGGGCGCGTGCGGTCGAACTGCCGCCCACGCGTGACCGCCCGGAAGGCAATGGGCTCGCGAACGTCGGCTTCCTGCTGCTGTACGGCGCGCTCGTCGGTGCGCTGTTCCTCGCGGTGCTGTTGCTCGTCGTGGTGTGGGGTTGGTCGCCGATCACCGGCGCGCTCGTGGTCAGCGCGATCCCGCTCGGCGCGATCGTCGTCCGCAAGCTCGGGCCGCTGCTGCCCGCACGGTTCGCGGTCGTCACCGGTGGCGTCGCCCTCTCCGGAGGGTTGCTCGGGCTCGCGTACCTGCCGGCCGCGTCGGCAGGCTGGGCCGCGCCCGCGCTGTTCGCGTGCGGCCTCGGGCTCGGACTCCTGAGCGGTATCTTCAGCCCGGTTTCGGTGTCGCCGAGCGTGCCCGACGTCGGCGCCGCGACGATCAGCATCGCCGCCCGCCACGCCGGGTTCGTCATCGCGCTCGCGGTCATTGCGCCGGTGCTCTCGAGTGCGCTCGATACGGCTGCGCTCGACGCCACCCGCGCGACCACCGCCGAGATCCTCGACTCCTCCATCGGCTACCGCGCCAAGATCGATTTGGCGTTCGACCTGCGCGATCTCGTCGCCGATACTCCGCGCGGCGAGGTCCCCGATCCGTCCGAAGCATTCGCGGGCGCCGACGACGACGCCGACCTCGCGGCGACGCGTGACGGTGTCGTCAGCGCGGTGCAGGACACCGTCACCCGTGCGTTCCGCTCGTCGTTCATCATTGGCGCGCTGTTCGGTGCGGCCGCTGCGATCGTCGCCTTGTGCCTGCCCGGATTGCGATCGGTCGCGCACCATCCGGACGCGATCGCGCTCGCGAGTGTCGTCATGGTGCTGGTGGTCGCGCTCGTCGCCGCCGAGTTCCGCGCCGGCGCGCGCGACTACGGGACCCGGGAGTACGTCGCGCCATGTGACGCGCCTGCCGACCCATTCCCGCAGGGCGACGGTCTCGATGGCACGATTCAGCGCATCGCGCTGTCGACGATCAACGGCGCCGCGTGCGAGCTGGGCACAAGCCGCGAGGAACTCCTCCTCTCGATGGAACCCAAGAGTGGCTTCGGCCCGGAGATCACCTGGACCGAGGACGCGCTGGAAGACGCGGTGCGCGCCGGGCTCGTGCGTGCGGTCGAGGATGCCGACGAACGGGACACGATCCCCGGCCTCGTCGCGCGCGCGCTCAGGTTCGCGGCCGAGCGTGCCCCCCTCGACTGGGTACTCGGGCGCTTCGACCTCCCCTTCGTCGAAGACGCGTCGTCACCCGAACTCGGGCATGACCTGCTGGGCGAACTCCGTCACCCGGTTCTGACCCTCCCCCGGCCAGCCGCAGATCAAGTACTCGATGCCGATGTCGCGCATCTTGGCGGCGTGGTGGCGCACGGTGTCCCAGGGTTCCGAGAGCGAGAGTGACGCCGACCGGGTGATCGACGCCGGGTCCCGGCCCGCTTCCTCGGCGAGCTGCGAAACTCGCTGCCACATTTCTTGCAGCTGCGTCGGGCCGGCGTAGGTGTGCCAGGCGTCCGCGTAGCGCGCGACCAATGGCAGCGTGCGCTTCGGGCCACTGCCACCGATCCAGATCGGCGGATGCGGTTGCTGCACCGGACGTGGCCGCATCTGCGCGTTGTCGAGCGAGACGACCTTGCCCTCGTACGACACCTGCTCGCCGCTCATCAACCGGATGACGATCTCGAGCGTGTCCTCGAGGAGGTCGAACCGCATCCCGGTCGGCGGGAACGGGATGCCGAGCGCGCGGTGCTCGGGTTCGTACCACGCCGCACCCAACGTGAGATTGAGGCGGCCATGCGAAGCGTGGTCGATCGTCATCGCCTGGTTGGCGAAGACCGAGGGATGGCGATAGGTCGCACCCGCGACGAGGATCGCGAGCCGAATGCGACTCGTGGCGGTCGCGAGCGCGGCGAGCGTCGTCATACCGTCGAAGCACTCGCCCGGACCTTCGCCGTACATCGGGACGAAGTGGTCGAAGCCCCAGACGCCGTCGAAGCCGAGCTCCTCGGCGAGTTGGACGCGTGACACGACTTCGTCGAAGGGCATCCGTTGTTGGGCGACGTCGATTCCGAAGCGCATGCGCGAACGCTACCGGCATGCGATGATCACGTGCCGTGGGACTCGCCGACCGTCTTGGGTACCACCACGACAATCCGAACGCCGCGCAGCGATGGATGCGCCGGTATGCGTCGTCCCGCTTTGGCGCATGGACCTTCGCCAAGACCCTGCACCACATCGACCGCCTGGTGGCACGTGTCCGCCCGGGCCACACCCTGCCCGAGTACCTGGCCGGTCTCCCGATGCTGTGGGTGACCACGACCGGCGCGCGCACCGGGTTGCCGCGCACGCGGCCGCTCCTCGGCATCCCTGTCGGCGATGCGATCGCGTTGGTCGGGACGAGCTTCGGTCAGTCGAAGACGCCCGCCTGGTATCACAACCTGCGCGCCCACCCGGAGGCCACGGTGCGCTTCCACGACCAAGTCGTGGCGGTGCGGGCGCGTGAAGTCGAGGCGGACGAGCGCGAGCGGATCATGGACGCCGCGCACGCGGTCTACGTCGGCTACGCCGCGTACGAGAGCCGCATCAGCGGCCGCGCCATCCACGTGATCGTGCTCGACGCCGCCTGAGTGAGCGTCGGGAGGCGCAGCCGGAGTCGACCCGACGTTCGTCCGCCTTGGCCCTGCGGGCCGGGCCGCTCGGGCTCTGCTCGCTTCCATCGAGCTGGCGTTGGCTCAGCGGCGGCTGAGGAGTTCGTCGGTGGCGGCGAGGCGGCCCGCGAGCACGCGCAGCATGTACACCGCGATGCGCGGCTGCTCGTCCAGGAGCGTGTTGAAGTCGGCGCGGCCGATGGCCAGACACCGCACCGGCGTGGTGGCGCGCACGCGTCCGGTGTGCATCAGACCGTCGACGAGCAGCGCCAACTCGCCGAGGAAGTCGCCGGCCTTGCAGTCGATCGTGCGCCCGCCGATCTCGACGACGGCGCAGCCGTCCTGGAGCACGAGGAGGCCGGAGCCCTCCGATCCGGCGTCCATGAGGACGTGGCCCGCGGCCACCTCGACCTCGGTTGCGACGGCTGCGACGCGGGCGAGCGCGTCGTCGTCGAGCGTCGCGAACAGCGGCAGCGAGCGCAGTGACTCGACGACGGGGGCTCTGGCATGGGCCACGCGCGCAATCTAGTCCGTGGCGTACGATCCTCGGGCCCCGCCCGCGATGAGGGGATCCGATGGCCGGCTACGAACGGTCGACGTCTCTGATGTACGTCAGTGAAGGTGACCTCGGCGAATTGCACCGAATGGCTCGTCGGCTGCACGAGCTCGACGCAAAGGTGTGAAGCGATGCACCCGATGGTTGCCACTGCGCTCGAACGCGATCGCATGTCGCGGGGCCACAAGTCTCGCCTCGCGGGAGTCGCCGCCGCGCTCGCCAACACGCAGATGTTCTCGATGTGTTCCAAGAAGGAACTGCGGACCGTCGCCGACGTCGCCAAGCTGCGGACGATCGCACGCGGGACACGGCTCATCGAGGAAGGCGGAAAGGGCGACCGGATGTTCGTCATCCTGTCGGGCACCGTTCGGGTGTCACGCAGCGGTCGCAAGATCGCAGCGCTCGGCACCGGCGACGTGGTCGGCGAGCTCGCCCTGATCAGCCGCAGCCCGCGCAACGCGACAGTCGACGCCGCGACCGATCTCGACGTCGCAGAGATCGGTCGCGTCGCGTTCCTCCGCCTCCTGAACGAGGTGCCGAGCTTCGCGCAGAAGCTGCTCGAAGCGATGGCCGTTCGGGTCCGCACCCTCGACAGCAAGCTGGTCTGCTAGCGACGACTAGGTTGAGAGGTCGAGCCAGTTCCGCGTTGCGCCCATCGCGTCGAGGATGCGCCGCGCTTCGGCGCGGTCGGATTCCGCCTCGGCGCCGGCCCGCAACGAGGCGCGCGTCGCGAGCGTGGCCGCGATCTCCAGGTCGAGCGCAGCCTCGCGCGCGCGGGACAGGCTGCATTCGAACGCGGCCTCCGCAGCGGTGGTGTCGCCGAGCGCGTGGAGGGCCCGGCCGCGATCGCGGTGCATCGCGGCGACGTACTCGACGTATTCGTCGCCGACCGCGCGCGCCAAGCTCATGTCGGCCAAGTCGAGCGCATCCTGCCAACGGCCCGCGAGCGAATGGGCTTCGACGATCCGAGCTTCCGTCTCGATCACCTCGAGCGCCCGTCCGAGCCGGCCGAACGTGTCGAGGGCTTCACCCAGGAGCGCAATCGCTTCCTCGTCGCGTCCCGAACGGGCGAGCGTCCGCCCGAGCCCGCTCGTCGCGGCCGCGGCGCCGAGCGAGTAGCGCGCGGCGGTCCAGACGCGGCGCGCCTCACGTTGGCGTGCTTCGGCCTCCTCCAGGCGCCCTAGATTGGCGAGTTGCTCGCCGATGTTGTGGGTCATCCCGGCCGCGCCGACCACGTCGCCGGCGCGATCGAACGCGTCGCGCCCGCGGTCCCACAACACGAGCGCTTCCTCCCACCGGCCTTCGCGGGCGAGGTCGATCCCGACGTTCGTCAGCACATTGCCTTGACCGAGCAGGTCGCCGATCTCTTCGTAAATCGGGAGCGCCTGGTCGCGCAATGAGAGACGCTC
>JBEVDP010000465.1:0-3469 GCA_040513235.1 Acidimicrobiia bacterium
CGCTGGCAGCGCTCGAACGCGCGGCATTCGCACTCGAGGCCGATCATCGGATCGGCCTCGCCGGCGCGATCGGTGTGGATCGCGGCGGACGATACGTCGGTCGCGTCCGCGATCGCGTCGTCCTCCTCGGCGAGCACACGGACCAACCGGTTGACGTTGATGCCGTCGACGAGGTGCTTTTCATGGTGCCGCGCCGGGTCTTCGAGCACGTACCGCTGTCCGAGGAGCCGACGCTCGCGTGGCACGCCTACGCCGTTGAGTACGGCCTCCGACTGCGCCAGGATGGACTCCGTGTGTGCGCCGTGGACGTGCCACTGACGCACAACAGCCTGTCGATCAACACCATAAATCTGGAGGCTGCGCACGCGCACCTGGCGCGCGCCTATCCGAACGCGCTACCTGTCAGGACGGCGACCTGCAGGATCACCCGACGCGCGGCTTTCCCACGACGAGGTGGACTGATCCTGCGACATGGTTGGCGCGTCCGCTGGCTGCGCGAATCGGTCGCCGCGTACGTCGGACGCGGCGCATTGAAGGGCGCTCGATGCGTGCTGGGCGACATCCGCTGGTGCATCGACGACGTCCTCGCCGAAGGCGCCGCTCCACTGCTCATCGTCAATGTGGACCGGGACGGAACGTTCATCGACGATGAGCCGGACCCGCTCGTGCTCAAGCGTCTCGAGTACGAAATCACTGTGACCTCGGGAACGCCAGAGACGGCTGTGGGCTCGATCCGATCGGCTTCGCAAGACACCAACGTGCTCCTGAGTGGGTTGTCGGCTCGCGATCTCCGCTCGTATGCGCCGCATCTCTGGAATCGGTGCGCACTGCTCGGCTTCCGCCTTGAGGTCGGATACTGGCTTCTCGTCGGCCCCAGCGCGGCGCAAGCAGCGACGCGTTTGCGTTCTCAAAAATCGACGCCCGTCGGAATGGGATGGGGCGCAACGTGACCGGGCGCCACGTCGCCGCGAGTGGACAACGTGAGTACGGCGATCACGAGTGGACCGAGATCAGGCCACCGCGGCACGGGCTCCCGCGACTCGGGCTCGCGGAGGCGTGGCGATACCGCGATCTCGGAATCGTGCTCGCTCAGCGCACGCTTAAACTGCGCTATCGGCAGACGATGCTCGGCGTCGCGTGGGCGTTGCTGCAACCGCTCGCCGGGCTCGTGATCTTCACGCTGGTCTTCGGCCGGCTCGCGAAGCTTCCGTCGGACGGACTCCCATACGCGGTGTTCGTGTATCCCGGGATGTGTCTCTGGACGTACATGACGACGTCCGTATCGGCCGCTGCGGCCGAGTTGCCACAGAACCCGCACCTCGTGACGCGCGTGTACTTCCCTCGCGTTCTGTCACCGGCAGCGGCGGTCGTTCCTGGACTCCTCGACTTCATCGTCGCGCTCGCGCTCACAGCGATCCTCTTCCTGATCTACGACGTAGCGCCGGGACCGCAGATTCTGCTTTTGCCGATGTGGATCGCGGCGGCAGCGATCATCGCCTTCGGCGTGGGTACCTGGCTGGCCGCGATCAACGTCAAGTACCGCGACGTGCGGTACGTCTTGCCGTTCCTGCTGCAGACGTGGTTCTTCCTGAGCCCCATGGTCTTTCCGTCGTCGCTCGTAAGCGATGACTGGCGAACGATCTACGCGCTCAACCCGCTTGTCGGTTTGGTCGACGGGCTTCGCTGGTCGCTCGTCGGCGGCGCACCACCACCACCCGCGGACATCGCGTCGCTCGCGGCCGGCGTCGTGATCGTGGTGAGCGGGCTGTACTACTTCCGCTCGGTCGAAGGCAGCTTCGCGGATGTCATCTAGTGCATAACTCCATCGAGGTCACGGGGCTGGGGAAGCGCTACACCGTCGGCGGGAGCGGGGGGGCGATGCTGCTCACAGAGGTGATCGCGAACCGGATGCGCGGACGCGGTCGTGTCAAGGGCACCGAGTTCTGGGCGCTGCAAGACGTGTCGTTCACCGTGGGACACGGGGAACTGGTCGGCATCATCGGCCGCAACGGGGCCGGCAAGACCACGCTTCTCCGGATTCTCGCGCGGATCACGGCGCCGACCGCCGGCGTCGCTCGCGTCCGCGGGCGTCTCAGCGCCCTGCTCGATGTCGGCACAGGCTTCCACGACGAGCTCACAGGGCGTGAGAACGTGTTCTTCGGCGGGGCTATCCTCGGCATGTCCCGCAGCGACGTCCGCACCCGCTTCGACCAGATCGCCACCTTCTCCGGCGTCGAGCGCTTCCTCGACACGCCGCTGAAACGCTACTCCGCGGGAATGCGGCTTCGGCTAGCGTTCGCCGTCGCGGCCCACCTGGAACCGGACGTTCTGGTCATCGACGAGGCACTCGCCGTCGGAGACGCGGAGTTCCAACGCCGTTGCATCGGGAGGATGGAGGACTTGCAGCGCTCCGGCCGGACGGTTGTCTTCGTATCACACGACCTGGGTGCGATCGGGCGGCTGTGTGACCGAACGCTGTGGTTGGACCAGGGCCAGGTCGCCTTCGATGGTTCGACGCACGAGTCACTACGGCGCTACTTCGACGCCATCGGACGGATCGACGCTGGTCGCGTGGACCTCGAACCAGATCCGCACCTGCCCGCGGCGTTGACCAGCGTGTGGATCACGGACGAGGAGGGCGCACCGATCACCGAGCCGACGAGGCACGCCGGCATCGTCCTTCGGCTTCGGGTGGCGGTACGCCAGCGGATTCCAGGTCTCGACGTCGGTTTCTATGTCACGGACTCCACGGGAGCGCGCGTGCTCGAGGACACCCTGCGCGTAGCGGATCCCGCATCAGAGCTCGGCAGCGCACCTAATGACGCGGAGGTCGCGGTCACGCTCCCGGGAGTTCTCAGGGCGGACGACTACCTCGTCGGCATCTACATCTACGCGGGCCACGACTACTTCGTTGTCGAGGAACCGCTGCGCTTTCGCGTCCCGCCGGCCCAAGGGGAATCCGACGACGGGATCCGTCCAGCGGTACGCCCCCGACTGACCTGGTCGGTCGTCACGTCGCCATGACCGCGCGCGACAACCTCCGTGCGGCACGTCGCACCCGTCGGCATCCGCGGCCGTGGCAGTTCGACTACCTGCATCTTCGCCGGTTGCTCGACGACCTCCGGCCGACGCTGGCGCGACTCGCCGAGCCCGGGGGCGTCGTGCTCGACGTGTTCTGCGGCAGCCGACCGTACGAGGACTTGTTCGCGTCCGGCGTCCGCGTCGTCGGCCTCGACATCGATGACGGCTACGGCGTCGCCGACATCGTCACCGAGGAGTTCTTGCCGGGTGCCGACGATTCCTACGACGGTGTGGCGTGCATTGAAGCCTTTCACTACGTCGTCGATCCCTTGCATGGTGTCCAGGAGCTCCGGCGAGTCCTCAAGGCCGGCGGGCGCGTGGTCGTGTCCGTGCCGCTGGTCTGGGAATACGATCGCTGCATTGTCGAACACCGCTACACGTCGGGGTC
>JBEVDP010000466.1:0-5761 GCA_040513235.1 Acidimicrobiia bacterium
AATCGAGGAAACCGGTGCGCTCGCCGTCGACGAAAAGATTCCCGAGATGCGCATCGCCGTGGACCAGGGTGGCGCGGCCTTCGCGATACAGGGCGACCACGTCGACCGAACGGGCGAGATACAGGTCGGCGAGGGTTCGAAAGCCGTCGGGGAGGCGGTCGGTGTAGCCGTTGACCGCCATCTGCACGAACATCGCGCCACCGTCGCCGCGTGCAGTACCGCGCGGCGCAAGCCACGCCAGGTCGCCACCGGGCGCGAACCGCGGCGAGCTCCAGTAGCGAGCGTGGAATCGCGCGAGCTCCTCGACGATGTTGCGCGCACGGAACTCGATGTCGGTGTCCTCGGGAGTCGGGAACCGGCAACCTGCAGCTTCGAGGTCTTCGAGCACCATCACGTACTGGTCGGCGCCGGATTCCGTCGCTGTCTCGAAGTCGGCGAAGATCGGGCGCGGGACGCGTAACCCGATTTCACCGGAGAGGTCGCGGAAGAACCGGGCTTCGCTGACGCCCATCCCCACCTCGTTCACGAACCGCCGCTGGGCCGCGTCGAACGGCGCCAGCTTCACGAACACGGTGCTCGGAAGGCTCGGCTCGCCCGTGAGTGCGAGGCGGGCGCGGCCGGTCGTGCCCGAGTGCGCGTCGAGCACTGTCACCGACGAGACATCGGCTTCGAGCGCGTCGCTCAGCCACGCGGGTGTGAGATCGGTGAGTTCGATGGGGATCGAGGTGGCGTCCATGTGGGCGGCAGCGTACGGCGCGCGAGACTCCCGGTGTGACGCAGGCGTGGCCGCTGGTCGGGCGGGAGAGTGAACGGGCCGAGATCGAAGCACTGCTCGAAGACGCGAACGCGCGCGGGGTCGTCATCGCGGGACCGGCGGGAGTCGGCAAGACGCATCTCGCGCGAGCGATCGTCGCTCAGGAGGGTGCGAGCGTGGTGAACGTCCGGGCGACGCGCGCCGCGGGCCGGGTCCCACTCGGCGCGTTCGCACCGTTCCTTCCCGCCGATCTCGGCGGCGGCGACGACGGAACCCGCTTGCGCAGGGCCGCGGCCGCGCTCGAATCCTCGTTTGAGTCTGATGCTCGACCGATCGTGTGCATCGACGACGCGCACCTCCTCGACCCGTCGTCGGCGGCGCTGGTGTTCCAGCTCGCGCTCGACGGGAAGGTCTTCCTCCTCGTCGTTCTTCGCAGCGACGACGACGCGACCGGGATGCTCCTCGAACTGTGGAAGGACGAGTTGCCGCGCATCGACCTGCGTGCCTTTCCCGAGGAGCGCACCGCGGAGGCGCTGGAAGCGGCCCTGGGCGGCGCGGTGGAACGAGCGACGGTGCACTCCTTGCACGAGGCGAGCGGCGGCAACGTGCTGTACCTCCGCGAGTTCGTCGCGGGCCTGCTCGATGCGAAGTCGCTCGTGCAGCAAGGCGGACTGTGGCGCCTGGTCGGCCCGATCACGTCGACGCCTCGCCTCAACGAGCTCATGACGAGCAGGCTGCGCGATCTCGACGAGACCGAACGACTCGTCCTGGAGGTCGTGGCGTTGGGCGAGCCGTGTGGTGCCCAACAGCTCGAAGCGCGCGGATGGGCAGACGCGCAGGAAGCGCTGGAGCGGCGCGGCCTCATCGTCGGTGAGCGCAGCGGAAACAGGTGGCGGGTCCGGCTCGCGCACCCGCTGTACGGCGAGGTCGCGCGTGATCAGCTCACCGAGACGCGCCGGCGCGCCATCGCGCGCGGCCTGGCCGAGGCGGTCGCCGACCGCGGCATGCGCCGTCGCGACGACGCGCGCCGCGTCGCGCTGTGGCTGCTCGACGGTGGGATGACCGCCGACCCCGACGTCTTGCTCACCGCGGCGCGCGACGCGCTCTTCGGTGCCGACCTCGCGACCGTCGCGCGGCTCGCCCGGGCCGCGTTGGACGCCGGCGCGGGTGCGCCCGCCGCGCACATTCTCGGCCGCGCGCTCGACGGGGTCGGCGACAACGAGCAGGCGGAGTCGGTGCTTGCCGCGGCCGAAGCCTTGGCCGACGATCCCGCTGACCGCGCTCTGCTCGCGCTGGCGCGCGCCGACAACCTGTTCCGCGGCCTCGGTCGGGCGGCGGAGTCCGAAGCTGTGCTCGTCGCGGCGGAGCGGGCGGTCTCCGATCCGGTGCTGCGGGCCCGCATCGCGTCGCAGCGGGCCGTGCAGGCTTCGTTCGAGGGCCGGACTCTCGACGCGCTGGCGCTCACGATGCCGCTCTTGGAGTCGGCCGAAGGCGTCGCGTTCTGCGAAGCGGCGTTGCCGGCGTCGGGCGCGATGCGCATGCTCGGGCGCCTGGACGAAGCGATCGCGCTCTCGGAGCGCGGGCTCGCGGCCCGGCAGGCACTCGGTCCCGACGTACAAGCGCCGGCGACCGCGGTGTACCTGGTGTCTCGCTCGCAGTCGTTGCTCGAGTACGGACGCCTCGAAGACGCGGGCCGGATCAGCCGGCGTGGCTACGACTTCTGCGTGCGCGCGAACTTCCGCGATGGGATCGCGTGGTTCGCGTTCGCGCACGGGATGGTCGAGCTGTACACGGGCCGGCTCGAACGGGCGATGCGGCTGGCGCGCGAGAGCGCGGTCGTGTTCGGGGAGCGTGCCCATGCCGGCGCCCGCTGGGCGTTCGTGTTGCTCGCGCTTGCCGCCGCGCAGCGGGGCGACGTCCTCGTGGCCGAAGCGGCGCTGGCCGACTTCGACGTGGAGCCGCCGACGCCGATCCGCGTGAGTGATTGCGAGGCGGATCGTGCGCGCGGCTGGACCGCCGTGGCGCGCGGCGAGTGGGTGGAAGGGCGGGCGTTGATGCGATCCGCGGCTGCCCGAGCGCGCGCCGACGGGCTCGTGCTGTTCGAAGCCCACGCCCTGTTCGATCACATCCGCACCGGCTCGTTCGACCCGGTTGCCGATCGCTTTCTCGAACTGGCAACCCTGATCGACGGACCCCTCATGGCGGCGCAAGCGCAAGCGTTGCGGGCGGCACTCGACCACGATCCGGCCGGCCTCGACGCGGCGGCCGATTCCGCGGAACGATGCGGCGCTGTGCTGCTCGCGGGCGAGTGCGCGGCCACCGCCGCGCGCGAGCACCGCGTCATCGGGAACGCGCGCGCGGCGTCGGCCAGCAGTGCTCGCTCGGCCGCTTGGATCGCGCAGTGCGAGGGGGCGCGTACGCCGCCGCTCACGACTGGTGAGCAGAATGTCGTCCTGAGCAAGCGCGAGCGGGAAGTGGCATCGCTCGCAGCCGACGGCCTGACCAACAAGGCGATCGCGGAGGCCCTGTTCGTGTCCACCAGAACTGTCGAGAACCACCTGCAGCGTGCCTACGAGAAGCTCGGCATACGCAGTCGAGACGAGCTCGGCGACGCGTTGGAACGGGTCGCGTCGTGAACCGCGCCGTCGTGTTGCGCAGGCGGCCCCATGGTGCCGTGACCGAAGACTGCTTCGAATCCGTCGACCTCCCCACACCCGAGATCGGTCCCGGCGAAGCGCTGCTCGAAGTCCGTTACGTCGGCATTGACCCCACGATCCGGGGCTGGCTCGACGAGCGCGGGAACTACATGGCGGCGGTCGGGATCGGTGAGGTCGTGCGCTCCAACGGCGTCGGTGTCGTCGTCGCGACGAACGACCCCGAGAAGTATCCACTCGGGCGGGCGATCATGGCGATGACCGGCTGGCAGCAGTACCGGCTCCTCACCGCGGAAGAACCGCTCCCTGTCACGATCCTCGACGAGAACGTCGAGCTGCTCGACACGCTGAACGTGATGGGCCATGTCGGAGTGACTGCCTACCTCGGTGTCATCGAGGTCGCGAAGCCCCAACCGGGGGAAACGTTCGTGGTTTCGGCCGCGGCGGGCGGAGTCGGGTCGATCGCAGGTCAGATCGCCAAGCTGCTCGGCGCGCACGTGGTCGGTATCGCGGGCGGCACCGAGAAGTGCGCGTGGGTCGTCGACGAATTCGGGTTCGACGCGTGCATCGACTACAAAGCCGAAGATGTCGCGGCGCGGCTGAAGGAACTCGCGCCGCAGGGCGTGAACGTGTACTTCGACAACGTCGGTGGCGAGTTGCTGGACACGGTCCTCCGCCGGCTCGCGCTGCACGGCCGCGTCGTGCTGTGCGGCGACATCTCCACGTACGACGTCGCCGGCCCGCCGCCCCCGCTCCGCAACCTGCGTTACGTGATGGGGAAGCGAGCGCGGCTCGAGGGCTTCAACACACTCGACCACTGGGGTGAATACGGCGCGGCCGCGGCGCAACTCGCCGCGTGGGTTGCCGACGGGAGCATCCAACACCGCGAGCACGTGCTCGACGGGATCGACCGCGCGCCGGAAGGGCTCGTCCGCCTTTTCGCTGGCGACCACCGGGGCAAGCTCGCCGTGCGCGTCAACTGCTCGCGGCCGGGAGCCGCACCCGGAAGGTCGCACCCGCCGCACTCGACTCGAGGGTGGCGCGCCCGCCGTGGGCCTCGGCGATCGCGGCAACGATGGATAATCCGAGACCGGTGCCGCCGCGCGCGCGCGTGCGTGACGTATCGGCCCGCCAGAACCGTTCGAAAGCATGGGCCGCTGTTTCGGGGTCGAGCCCGGGCCCGGCGTCGCTCACGTCGACGATCGCGTCGGTGCCGTCGCGGGCAACGGCCACGCGCACGGGCGTGCCTTCGGGTGTGTGGGTGCACGCGTTGGCGAGCAGGTTGGCGAGGACCTGGCGTAGACGGGCGTCGTCGCCCATCACTCGTACGGAGCCGTTGTGCGAGACGGTGATGTCGCGCTGCGGGTAGGACGCGCGCGCGTCGTCCACCGCGTCAGTCGCAATGCGCACCAGATCGACAGGGTCGTGTTCCAACGGCCGGCCCTGGTCGAGCCGGGCGAGGAGCAACAGGTCGTCGACCATCACCCCCATGCGCGCACCTTCTTCCTCGATGCGCCGCATGGCCTTCGCGAGGTCTTCGGGGCGCTCGTCGGCGCCGCGGCGGAACAGTTCGGCGTAGCCGCGGATCGACGTGAGCGGCGTGCGCAGTTCGTGCGACGCGTCGGCGACGAACTGGCGCAGCTTTGCCTCGGACGCTTCGCGCTCCGCGAATCCCTGCTCGATCTGGCCGAGCATCGTGTTGAGCGAGATCCCGAGGCGCCCGACTTCGGTGCGTTCGGTCGCAGGTTCGACGCGTTGTGAGAGGTCACCGGCTGCGATCGCGCCCGCGGTCGCGCCCATATGCTCGAGAGGCCGCAGGCCGACGCGCACGACCCACAACGCGAGTGCGGTAAGCGCGCCGAGCACGATGATGGCGACCACGATCTCCACGGCGACGAGGCGCTGCAGGGTGGAATCGACGTCGTCGAGGGGGAGCGCGACCACGAGTGTCCCGTTGCGGAACTCACGGCCCAGGGCCCGGTAGCGCGGACCGTCGCCGGTCGCGGACACCGTGAACTGCCCCTCGGGGATCGCCTGGGGCAGGTCGGGCGGCGCGGTCTCGGACATGAAACTGTCGTGCGTCTCCACGACTTCGCCCTGTACGTTGCGGAACTCGCTGTAGCCGCCGGTACGCAACGGCGGCGGTCCTGGTCGTTGGCCCGGCCCGCCGACGGCATCGGCGAGTTGCTCGTCGACCCGGTCGATCAGGAAGCTGCGCAACGCGGAGAACGTCGCGACGCCGGCCACCGCGAGACCGAGCGCTGCCAACAGCACCACTGCGATGGTCAGCCGGGCCCGCAGACTCACGTCGTCAGCCTTCCGGGGGGAGGCGGAGGCTGTAGCCGACGCCGCG
>JBEVDP010000467.1:0-8923 GCA_040513235.1 Acidimicrobiia bacterium
TCAACTACGAACGCGAGGTGGGCGACCTGCTCGGCGTGCCCGACACCGTCACCCAGGTCGCCTTGTTGCCAGTTGCGTATTTCACCGGCGAAGACTTCCGGCCTGCACCCCGGCGTCCCATCGAAGAAGTGACGTACTGGGACAGCTGGAAGGCGACCACGCCGAATGGAGGCCTGACATGAACAAGCTCGACAACCGAGTCGCGCTCGTGACCGGCGGAACGCGCGGCATCGGCCGCGCCATCGCGGAAGCGTTCGTCGCCGAGGGCGCGGCCGTCGTCATCAGCGGGCGATCGAAGGAAAAGGGACTCCAGGCGCTCGAGGAGATGGCCGCCGGCGACCGGGCCGAGTTCGTCGCGTGCGACGTCCGTGCCCAGGCCGAGGTCGAGGACCTCGTCGACCAGACCGCCGCCCGATTCGGCCGGCTCGACATCCTCGTGAACAACGCCGGCGGCACCGACGGTTTCGCGATGATCCACGAGCTTTCCGACGAGGCATGGCAGAACGCGCTCGACTGGAACCTCAACTCGACGTTCTGGGCGACGCGGCGCGCGCTGCGCTACATGCTGCCCGAGCAGTGGGGCCGGATCATTTCGATCTCCTCGGTCGAGGGCAAGCAGGCGACCAAGCCGACCGTCGCTCACTACATCACCAACAAGCACGCCATCAACGGCTTCGCCAAGGCCGTCGCCCACGAGTACGGCCCGTTCGGCATCACGAGCAACGCCATCTGCCCGGGCGCGATCGAGACCGACACCATGCGCACCGCGGGAGCCGACGCTGCGGCGGCGGCGAACATCAGTTACGAGGACTTCCTCGCTGCGTACGCGCAGGACTCGATGATCAAGCGGTTGAACCGGCTCGAGGAGGTGGCCGCGATGGCCGTACTGCTCGCGTCGGATGCCGGGGGCGGAATCACCGGGTCGTTGCTGAACGTCGACGGCGGCTCGTCGTCGTGGTAAGCCGAGGCACCGAGATGCTGCTGAAGCCCGGAACGAGACTGAAGAGCGCGGTCTGCGCGACCGAGGTCGTCGTCGTGCGCGCGCCGGCCGACGAGCTCGACGTGCGGTGCGGCGGGGAAGGGATGGTCCTGTTGAGTGCGCCCGACGCGCCGGGCGGGTCGATCGACCCGATGCGCGCGGAGGGCACGCTGCTCGGGAAGCGGTACGCCGACGAAGATCTCGGGCTCGAGCTCTTGTGCACGAAGGGCGGCGACGGTTCCCTCTCCCTCGGTGACACGGTGATCCCGGTGAAGGGCTCGAAGCCCTTGCCGTCGTCCGACTGAGCGCGGCGATGCACCTCTCGATGCTGCTCGACATGGCCGCCGAAGGCTTCGGCGACCGGGTCGCGTTCGGTTCGAAGCCCGACGGTCTCACGTACGCGGGGCTGCGCCGCGCCGCCGCGCGGGCCGCGGCATGGCTGTCGTCGCGCGCTATCGAGCGCGTTGGGTTGGTCGACGTGAACTCCGTCGCGGTGCCGATCCTCCTATACGGGAGCAGTCACGCTCGGTTGCCGTTCGTGCCCGTCAACTACCGCCTCGGCGACGAGCAGCTCCGCGCGATCCTTGCGCGCACGGCGCCGTCGGTGTTCGTGGTGGACGACGCGGTCGCCGGCCGAGTGGGCCGTATCGACGGCGTCGAGCTCGTTCCGGTGACGCGGTTCTTCGCCGAGCTGGCCACATCGTCATCCGACGCCGTTCCTGCGCCCGACGGCAATCCCGACGACATCGCCGTCCTGTTGTTCACGAGCGGGACGACGGGCGAACCGAAGGCGGCTGTGCTCAGGCACAAGCACCTCGGTTCCTACGTCATCGGCACGGTCGACTTCATGGGCGCCGGTGAGGACGAAGCCGCGATGGTGAGCGTCCCGCCGTACCACGTCGCCGGCATCTCCGCGGTGTTGACCTCGGTATATGCCGGTCGGCGGCTCGTGTACCTGCCGGCGTTCACTCCCGAGGCCTGGGTGGCGCTTGCCCGCGACGAGGCCGTTACACAGGCCATGGTGGTGCCCACGATGCTCGGTCGCGTCCTCGACGTGCTCGCGCGCGACGACGAGCGCTTGTCGCACCTGCGGCATCTTTCCTACGGCGGCGGCCGGATGCCCGTGCCGGTCATCGAGCGGGCACTCGCAATGCTTCCCCACGTCGACTTCGTGAACGCGTACGGCCTGACAGAGACCAGCTCGACGATCGCCGTGTTGAGTCCCGACGATCACCGGGTCGCGATCGCCGCGACCGACCCCGCCGTGCGCCGGCGCCTGGGTTCGGTCGGCCGGCCGCTGCCCACGATCGAGGTCGAGATCCGCGACCCGTACGGGATCGCGGTCGGCGACGGCGAGTCGGGGGAGATCTGGGTGCGCGGCGACCAGGTGGCCGGCGAGTACCTCGGCCGCTCCGACGCGACGACCGACGGGTGGTTCCCGACGCGCGACGAGGGCGTCCTCGACGACGGCTACCTCTATCTCGCCGGTCGCCTCGACGACGTGATCGTGCGCGGCGGCGAAAACATATCGCCGCGCGAGATCGAAGACGTGCTCGTGGCGCATCCCGCGGTGGCCGACGTCGCAGTCGTCGGGCTACCCGACACGGAATGGGGCGAGAAGGTGGTCGCCGCGGTGGTCGTCGCCGAGCGCGCGACGGTCACCGAAGCCGAGCTGCAAGCGTGGGTGAAGGTCTCGCTGCGCTCGTCGAAGGTGCCGCAGGACGTCACGTTTTGCGACGCGCTGCCCTACAACGACACCGGCAAGCTGCTGCGCAGGGTCCTCCGCTCCGAGCTGGCCGCGCTCCGCCGCGATCGACGCGAAGGCGCACGAAGTGGCAGTGGCTGACCTCGACGCGCTTGCCCCGTTCCGGCTCGACGGCAAGGTCGCGGTCGTGACCGGTGCTTCCTCCGGACTTGGGGCTCGGTTCGCCCGAGTGCTCCACGCAGTCGGCGCAACGGTCGTCGTCGCGGCACGCCGAGCCGACCGGCTGACCGCACTCGTCGACGACCTCGGCTCGCGAGCCATCGCGGTGCCCGGCGACGTGGCGTCCCCCGCCGACCGGGAGACGTTGCTGGCCGAGGCGCTCGAACGGGCGGGCCGCGTCGACGTGCTCGTCAACAACGCGGGAGTCGGCGGCGGCGTGGCTGCCATCGACTTGCCACTCGACGCATGGCGTCACGTGCTGGACGTCAACCTCGAAGCGCCCTTTCACCTGTCTCAGCTCGCCGCCCCCCACATGATCGACCGCGGCTCGGGCGCCATCGTCAACGTCGCGTCGATCCTCGGGCTGGTCGGCGTCGGCCAGATCCCCCAAGCTGCGTACCACGCGTCGAAGGGTGCGCTGGTCAACCTCACGCGCGAGCTCGCGGCCGAGTGGGGTCGAAGCGGTGTGCGGGTGAACGCACTGTGCCCGGGCTACTTCCGCACTGAGATCAACGACGAGCTGCTCGGCTCGGACTCGGGGGCGCAGTGGGTACGGCGGCGCACGCCGATGGGCCGACCGGGGTTCGAAGGGGAGTTGGACGGTGCGCTGTTGCTGCTCGCCAGCGATGCGTCGGCGTACATGACCGGCTCCGTCGTCGTCGTCGACGGCGGGTGGACGGCGATCTGAAGGTTCGATCCGAAGGTTCCGGTCAGTGCTCGTTCGACTCGATGTAGCTCTCGAGCACGCCGAGGAGTGCCTGCTTCTGGGGCTCCGTCAACCGGTCGTCGCGTCGTATGGCAGCTTCGGTACCGGCGTCGGGTTCCGGTTCGTCGACCGGGAGCCCGGCCGCGTACATCATGAGTTGATCGGTGCGTATCCCTAGGCTCTCCGAAAGCGCTTTGAGCACGCGGATCGACGGCGCGTGCATCCCGCGTTCGAGCTGGCTCATGTACGTGTCGGACACCTCGGAGAGGCGCGCCAGCTGGCGCTGCGACAACTGGCTGAACTCGCGCTGCGCCCGGATGTACTCGCCGAGACGCCGGAGATGTTCCTTCCACAGCGTCTCGGCGGACGACATGGGCGAACCCTAGGCCGCCTTGGCCTTGTTTTTTGCGGCGGTCTTCGGCGTGATCGCGTCGAGCAGGCCGATCGCGAAGTCCTTGTTGGCCTCGAGGAGCTTCGAACGGAAGGCGAAGGTCTCCTCGACGACGTCGCGAGCGGCGCCGGGCTCGACGGCCACGAACCAGGGAAGCGTCGGCAACTGGTCGATCGCCGGGAGGGTGGGGTAGAGCGCGGCGGCGCGCTTGCTCGCCTCGGTGATCCGGTCCTGGACCGAGGTGATGAAGTCGAGGGTCTGCTCGTTCGTCGAGGCGAGCGCCTGGGCGAGGTTCATGGGTGTGCTCCTTGAAGTCGGATGGACAACTATGGTGGGCAGAAGTGCAAACTATAGTGCGCACGCTCTTCTGTCAAGCCGTCGCCGACAATCTGGTTGACACGGATCCGGATTGAGCGCATATTCCTTATGATCATCTCGATCGTTATGACGATCCAGGGAGGCAAAATGGGCGATCTGCGAGAACTGGAGGGTCTCCTCGTCGGCCTGGCCCTTGCCGACGGTTCCCGGATCGACGAATGCCGGCTCGTCGCCGCACCGCGCGCCAATGTCTCGAGCGTGTGGGTCTTCAGCGACGGCGGCGACCTCTTCCTCCCGCGAGAGAGCATTCGCGATGCCTGGGAGATCATGCCGTGCCGCTTGGCCACCAAGCGGTCGAGGCGAGCGAGGAACTGACCTCACAAGATCGTCTTCGTACCGATCGGTTAGCGCTCGTACACCTCTTCCCCGGCGACGATCGTGTGCCCGACGGGACGCTCGCCTAACGCGTTCGGCAGGGCACGCCACGGTACGGAGAGCACGCACAGATCAGCGGGTTCCCCGACCGCGATCGGGCGCGGGCGTGCCGGATCGTCGGGTCGGCCGAGGTACAGCCTCATCGCGGCGGCGAACTCGATGCGTTCTGCGGCGCCGAGTTCGTGACCGGTTTGGGTGCGGCGCTCTCGGGCCGCGGCCATCGATGCCCACGGGTCGAACGTACCGAACGGGGCGTCGGTGCCGGCGGCGACGGGTATCCCGGCGTCGAGCAGCGACCGGACGCGGTAGAGCGAGTCGCGATCCTCGGGGTCGACGTCGCGCCGGTAGTCGTCGCCGCGTTCGGCGACGAAGTGCGGCTGGGTCACGACGGTCACGCCGAGCCGGCACAGGTCCGCGATCAACTCTGGCGGGATGACGGACCCGTGCTCGATCCGGTCGCCCGGTCGCGGGCCGCCTGAGTCGAGGGCGACGACCGCGACGACGAGTTGTACGCGCGTGACACAGTGGAACGCGACGCCGCGAGCTTCGGCATGCGCGGCGCGTACCGTCTCGGTGAGTTCGTCGACCGTCGGCAGCGCGGCGTCGTCGAGGAGCACCTTGACTGGCCCGAGCGACGCGCGCGCGGCGGCCGGCGCTATCGCTCCGACGGGGCCCATGAGGTGCAATCGCTGGGCGACACCTGCGGCGCGCAGGTCGCGGGCCAGGTCGCGAGCGTCGGTCGAAGAGCCGTTGGGTGTGGCATCGGTGAAGCCGGTCACGCCGAGTGCGGAGGCGCGCGAGCCGAGGCCGGCGAGCTGATCGGGCGCGAGCACTGATGTGCGGCGCACGAGATCGTCACGGCGCCACAGCCGACCGTTCTCACGATCGACGCCCGGTGCGTCTGTCACGTCGAGTCCGGACGCGGCCATCGCCGCCGAGTTGAAGATCCACAGCATCCCGGTGCGGTGCTGCACTCGTATAGGTGTGGCGGGAGCCGCCAACTCGTCGAGCCGACCCCGGTCGAGATCGCCCGCGATCGATTCGTGATAACCGACGGCGCGTAACCACGCGCCCGGTGGCAACTGCGCACACGCAGAATTCAGTGTCGATCGCAATGCTTCCGCATCACCGACCGTCGTCAGGTCGAGTGAAGTGGTGGCGGCGGCCAGCGCACGGAGGTGCAGGTGGTGATCGTGCAGACCGGGGAGCACTGCACACATACCGGCATCGATGACATTCTCGTCGAGTCGCGGGCGCAGCCGTTCCGCGACGGCGACAATCGCGTCGTCGAGGATCCGGACGTCCCGGACACATCCGTCGGAGAGCTCGGCGCGGGCGACGAGCACCTACGCTCCCGCTGCGACCGACTTGGCGACGGCCGCCATCGCGACCTCGACGAGATGACCACCGCCGGCCGCGATCGACCGGAATGCAGCGGCCGCGGCGAAGAGTCCTGACATCGGGTCGGCGATGGCGTCGGCGTAGAACCCGGGTGCGCCGTCGGCGTCGTACTCGACGAGCCCGCCCGCGACCGCGGCGTCGTCGCCGAAGGCGATCTTGTCGGCCGCGGGCCCGTGTCGGCCGTAGCCGGTGATCGACACCCACGTCCGTCCCGGCGCGGCGCCGACAACCTCGGCGGCGGCGATTCCGAGCTGAGCGAGCGCACGCGGGCGGGACGCCTCGATGACGACATCGGCGCGCTCGATCAGGTCTCGCAGTGCTTCGCGCCCGGCCGCGGTGTGGAAGTCGAGCACCACACTCTCGTGACCGTCGTGCAACCAGTCGAAGAACCGCGGATCGCCGGCCCTGGCGCCATCGGGCCGGTGCACGCTCTCGACCTTGATAACTCCCAGATTCGCGCGTCCGAGCAGATGCGCGCAGAGCGGGCCGGCCCACATCGACGAGAGGTCCACCACGACCGGGTGACGCGACGGTGAACCAGTCCGGCCGAACTCGTGCACGATGACCGCCCGCGAAGCGTCGACCGTTGGATCGTCGAGTGCCGCGGCCGCGACGCCGAGCAGTTGAAACCGATCGGCGACGTCGATCGCCGCGCGGGCCGACGCGTACCGCTCGACCGCGGGCCACGGATCGTCGGGATCGACCGCGACCTCGAGGACTGCGGGGAGGGCATCGACGTCGCAGGGCCGTGCAAGGTTCACCGCGATCCAACTGTCAGTCGTCCTCAGTAACCGGCACGTTCCGCCCGCCGACGTGCGACCCTTGGTTACAAGCCCGAGGAGCGCGGCGCGACCGTTCACGAGTTCGTCCACGTCGACGGCAACGGGGAGTTCGTCGGCGACGGTTCGAGCGCGCGCCAGCGCGTCCGCGGTCACGCCCCAGGTTACGGTGATCGCATGGCGCCGGCCCACGACAGCATCGCGACGTACGTGATCGCCGACAGAGTGATCGTGGGCTTGTCCCACAGCACGCCCGACGCCGCATTTGACGCGTTCGACGTCCTGCTCACCGCAACGCCCGAGCCTCCGCGACCGTGGGTAGCGTGCGAGTCGCTGACCGCGGTGGAGTCCGCAGTGCGGGCCTCTCCGGCCGCGGCGACCGCGTTGGTGCAGGTGCTGCGCGCGACGGAGTCTCTGCCCGTGGTCACTGCGATCACTGTCGAGTCGATGGCGTACTCGATGCTCCAGCACGGCGAGGTATTCCAGCGTTGGTTGCGGGCACGGACGTCGCGACCGGCTCGCGCCACGACCGGCGACCCCGTGCGGATCGAACGCCACGACACGCGCCTCGATGTCGTGCTCCAACGCCCGGCGGTCCACAACGCGCTAAACGCCGCCATGCGCGACGCGCTGTGCGAGGCATTCGACCTCGTCACGCTCGACCCGTCGATCGCCGAGGTGCACCTGCACGGCGACGGACCGTCGTTCTGCAGCGGCGGCGATCTCGACGAGTTCGGGCTCGCGACCGACGCCGGTGCCGCGCACCTCATCCGCGTCGCGCGCAGCGTCGGGCAACGAGTTCACGAGAACGCCGACCGAGTGACTGCGCACCTGCACGGAGCGTCCATCGGCGCGGGCATCGAGATCAGCGCATTCGCCGGGCGTGTCGTCGCCGATCCGGAGACCATGATCAGCCTTCCCGAGGTCCGCATGGGCCTCATCCCAGGCGCGGGCGGCACCGTCAGCCTTCCGCGCCGCATCGGTCGTCACCGCACCGCATTCCTCGCTCTCACCGGCGCGCCACTTGATGCCGAAACCGCGCGGGCGTGGGGTCTCGTGGACGATGCAGTGCACCCAGTTTGATCCGCCCCGAGTCGGCTTCCGCCGAAAAAGATGAAGCCGTCCGCGAGCCGAGCGGCTCGATCGAACGCCGCTTCACTCGACCCACCAAGCCATATCGGAATGGGCCGCGCCGGCTTCGGAGCCAGACCGGCTCGGTCGACCCGGTCAAAGCGGCCCGCGAAGTCGACGACAGGTTCCGTGAACAGGCGACGAAGCAGCCCGATCTGTTCCTCCTGCCGCGCGCCGCGGGTGCGGAAGTCGTGGCCGAGCGCCTCGTACTCAACATGGTTCCAACCAACGCCGACACCGAGACGCAGCCGACCACCGGAGAGCAGATCGACATCCGCCGCCTGCCGTGCGACGAGCGCGGTCTGGCGCTGCGGAAGGATCAAGATTCCGGTCGCGAAACCAATTCGCTCCGTAATGCCCGCCAGATAGCCGAACATCACGAACGGATCGTGGAACGGGTCTCGCTCGGTGTAAGGACCGACGAGCGGAGGCATTCGATCGGCGTGGACGGCACCAAGTACGTGGTCGTAGGCGAGGAGATGGTCGAATCCGAGAAGCTCGACGGCCCGCCCAAACCGCCGAACCGCGTCGGGATCGCCTCGAAGCTCGTTTTGCGGGTACACGGCGCCAATGCGCATGGCTTCAGCCTGTCAGACGCTAGGTGTGGAGCAACACCCGACTTGGTGTTGCCTGGACTCATCAAGGCGGGATCGATCGACCTGCGGCAGGCGATCATCGAACTCGGAAACGGGCTCAGTCACCACCATCCCGACTTCCTCGCCTACCGCCACGAGCTTCGCGCCCCGCGGTTTTATGTTGCGTTGCCTTCATCTCGGGGAATCGCGCCGGCCTCGACGAGCGTCTCGTAATCATGCGCACGGTCGATCTCCAGCAGGACCTCCCGCGTGTGCTCACCGAG
>JBEVDP010000468.1:0-4963 GCA_040513235.1 Acidimicrobiia bacterium
CCGAGCAGGCAGTTGAAGAGCGTCGTCTTACCTGCGCCGTTGGGTCCGATCAGGCCGACGCGCTCGCCCTCGGTGACGTCGAGACTGACGTCCGAGAGGGCCATGATTCCGGCGAACCGCTTGGTGACGCCAACGGCTTCGAGCACGACGACGCACAGTATGAGGTACGCCTTCTCGTTGTCGAAGTCGATCAGCCCGATCGTCGGGGCGCGGCACCGTGTCGGGCATGGCAAACTCTCCCTGAGGGGGTCGCCTACGGTGCCGCGCGCCCGATCACAAACGCTGGTCTCGTTCCACGCCCATCCCGACGACGAAGCGATCGCCACCGGCGGAACGATGGCGCGCGCGAAAGCCGAGGGGCATCGTGTCGTTCTCGTCGTCGCGACGCGAGGCGAACTCGGCGAAACGCCAGGCGACGGACTCGCGGCGGGCGAGACACTTGCCGATCGCCGCGTCGAGGAAACGATGAACGCGGCTCGGATTCTCGGCGTCGACCGCGTCGAATTCCTCGGGTACTACGACTCTGGTATGAGAGGCGAACCGACGAACGACGCGCCGGAGTGCTTCGCGCGCGCCGATGTCGACGAGGCTGCACAACGTCTCGCGCGCGTGCTCCTCGACGAACGGGCCGACGTCTTGACGATCTACGACGAGCGCGGCACCTACGGTCACCCGGATCACGTGCAGGTGCACCGTGTCGGCGTGCGCGCCGGCGAGCTGGCTGCGACGCCCTGGGTCTTCGAGGCGACGATGAATCGTGACCACATCCGACGGCTGATAGCCGAGCGGCCCGACTTGGCACCTGATAGCGATCCCACCGAAGCCGTCGACGAGGCCGACGAGCTCGGGGTCCCGGAAGCGTTGATCACCACCGCCGTCGACGTTCGGCCCTTCGTCGCCCAAAAGCGCGCCGCCATGGCCGCGCACCAGAGCCAGATCGGACCGGAGTCGTTCTTTCTCACCCTCCCCGACGAGGCATTCGACGCCGCCTTCGGGTGCGAGTGGTTCATCCGCCGCGGTGCCCGGCCCGGCACCCAGGAGACGACGCTGTTCGACCTCAGTCCATAACGCCCGTCAGCCCGCGGTCTTGACGATCTCGGCGAGCGCGTCGGGTACCAGCGCGGCCAGCGCAGCGACGTCGGGGACGAGCTCACGGCAGGCGATGAAGCCGAAATCGACGTGATCCATATACGACATCACGGTGAGATTGAGCCCGGCATCGGCCAGCAGCGGCCCGAGTGGGTGGAGAGCGACGAGCCGGGCCCCCGCGAGGTACAGCGGGAATGACGGCCCCGGCACGTTCGACACAATCATGTTGATCGCGGGCCGCACCCGTTCGCCGAAGCGGAGCCGGGTGTGAAGGCGGATGACGCCGGAGAAGAGAATCGGGGCGGCGACCTCCGCCCACTGCTCGAGCGTTGTGCTCCCGACGCTCTCATGCGTCTGCTTCGCGCCGACCGTCGAGCGCCGCACCGCGTCGACGCGCCGCGCAGGGTTCTCGATGTCGACCGGGAGCGAGGCGAACATCGTCGAGACGCGGTTCCCCATCTCGCGATCGTCCGCCGCACGCACGCTGGTGGGAATCGCGGCAACGAGCGGCTGGTCGGGCAATTCGCCGCGTTGCGCGAGGTAGGAGCGCAGCGCGCCGGCGGTGACTGCGAGCACGATGTCGTTGATCGTGACGCCGAGGGCGTTCTTGGCCGCCTTCACATCGGCAAGCGGCACCGACGAGAACGCGACCTTGCGGTGCGGTGTGAGCGCGCGGTTCATCGTCAGTCGGGGCGCGGTGAGCGGCAGCGTCACGTCGAGTTCGTTCTCGCGTGCGCGTTGCACCGCGCGAACGACCCCTCGCCCGAGGTTGTTCGCGGCCTTGATCAACTTGCCCGGCCGCTGCATGAGAGAAACGGCGCCGAATGCGAGCAGTTCCATGTCGTTCGGAACGCGCTCGGGCTCCCATTCCGGCTCGATGTCTGTTTCCGTTGGTTGCGGATCCGGTTCGAGATCGAACAGCGCGGACAGGATTTCGACTCCCGACGCGCCGTCGATCAACGAGTGGTGCAACTTGGCGACGAACGCGAAGTAGCCGTGCTCGAGGCCCTCGATGACCCATGCTTCCCACAGCGGGTGGCTGCGGTTCAGCGGGCGGCCCGCGACGTCCGCGACGAAGTCGGCCAGTTCGGCCTCGCCGCCGGGCGCGGGCAGTGCCGCGCGGCGCAAGTGAAAATCAAGATCGAAGTCGGGATCTTCGATGCGCACCGGCGCGTTGAGCCCGAACGGGACCTCGACGATGCGCCGCCGCATCGGCGGAATGAGGTGCATGCGCGACTCGAGTCGAGCGCGGACCTCGTCGTAGCCGAAGCTACCGGGTGCCGTGCTGGGATCGAGAACGGCGACGCCGAGCACGTGCATGTGGGCAGTCGGTGTTTCAAGGGCAAGGAAGGCCGCGTCGAGGCCGGAAAGACGCTGCATGGATCGCGATGCTATGGGCCCGGCCCCACCGTTCCTACAGCTGCGGAATGAAAACCACGTTTCGGTAGCGTTGCGGGCGTGGCGAGCTCCGACTGGTACCTGATCCTGTCCGTCATCGGCGCCGGATTCACGCTCGTTGCCCTGCGCCCACCCCGGCGTCCGCAGTTCCTGATGGGCATCACCTTCTTCGCGGCCTGGCTCACGACCGAACTCGCGGCCTGGTTCCTGGTCTTCCAGGTGCTCATCACGCTCGGGTTCGTCGCCGCGGGAGCGCTTGCGGAGTGGACCGGCTGGCTCGGCCTCGCGATCACGCTCGCGTCGTGGGTAGGGCTCGGCTACATCGTCCACAGCGCGCGGCGTACCGCGCAGGTGTTTGCAGCCGCGTTCGACGAAGGGCTGGGCCCAGGTTGGGGGGACGCCTTCGATCCGACCTGGGCGCCCAGCACGCAGCGCTTCGAGTGGCGGCGCGTCGTGCTGCCGTTCTCGTTCCGTCGCGCCGGAGTCGAGCGCAGGCGCGGTCTCGACTACGTCGGCGACGGCGCCAAGCGCCACCGCCTCGATATCTACAAGCGCGCCGACGCGGGCCCGGGCGCGCCGGTGTTGCTGCAGATCCACGGCGGCGCGTGGGTGGTCGGCGCGAAGGAGCAACAAGGCCTGCCGCTCATGTACCACCTCGCCGCACGCGGGTGGATCTGCGTCGCGATCAACTACCGGCTCTCGCCGAAGGCAACGTGGCCGGCACAGTTGCTCGACTGCCAAGCCGCGCTTACATGGGTACGCGCCAACATCGCTCAACACGGCGGCGACCCCAACTACGTCGTCGTCACAGGAGGTTCAGCCGGCGGCCACTTGACGGCACTCACTGCACTGACCGACGGCCACGTGCGCGCGATGGTTCCGTTCTACGGCATCTACGACTGGACGAATCGCTTCAACCAGCGCGGCCGCAATGACGGGATGCGTAAGATGCTGGCGCGTCTCGTGATAAAGCAGCCGTTCGACGCGGCGCGTGACGTGTACGAAGACGCGTCGCCAATGAACCACATCACCGACTCCGCGCCGCCCGCGCTCGTGATCCACGGCACGCTCGACACGCTCGCACCGGTCGCCGAAGCGCGCGAGTTCGTACGCATGCTACGAGCGGTGAGCCACAAGCCGGTCGTGTACGCCGAGCTGCCGGGCGCGCACCATGCATTCGAAGTGTTCCAGTCGATCCGGACGATGCACACCGTCGCCGCCGTCGACCTGTTCCTGACGTGGCTCCTCACGCACGACCCGCCACGCGCGGTCGCGGAACTGGCCGCGGATCAGTCGTCGGAGCGCCTCGGGCGCTGACGCTCCTGCTTGCGTCGAGCCTGCCGGCGTTTGTCCTGGAGCCGGTTCTCCTTCGACGAGCGCGTCGGTCGCGACGCCACCCGGGTCGGGTCGACCTTCAGCCCTTGGGCGAGGCGCGTGCGCAGACGTTCGAGCGCGAGTTCGCGGTTCTGGAGCTGCGACCGGCGCTCGGACGCGCGAGCGCGGGCGACGGGGCCCAGTCGCTCCAGGAGCCGAGCCCGCTGACGCGGCCCGAGCGAGGGCGACCCCGCGATGTCGAAGCGCACCTCGGCCGCGGTGTTCGACGTGTTGGCGTGCTGTCCGCCCGGGCCGCCGGACGCGGTGAAGCGCCACTCGAGCTCGTCGAGCGGAATCACGCAACTGCGACTGATCCGCATGCCGTCCACCGGCCGAGGTTAGGCAGGGGCCAGACTGGACGGGTGCGCACGCGTCGGACCGCGGTCCTGCTGGTGATCGGCGTACTGACGGTGACAGGGTGCAGTGGCGACGACGACAGCGACGATCTCGGCCCGCAGCCGACGAATGAAGACCCGGGACCGAACGACACGTCGACCGGGCCGACGACGGTGCAAGGCGTGCTGACGATCGGTACCGACCCCGAATGTCTCACGCTCGCGTTGCCCGAAGGTCCGGTCGCCCTCGACCTCGACGACTATTCGATCGCCGACGATGCCGGTCAGCCCGCGCTGGTCGCCGACGATGACGGCCGCGTGCTCGCCCACAGCGGCGACACGCTCGTGGTGAGCGGCCGCGCGGATTCCGCGGCAACCGACGCGTGTGGCCCGGTTTTCACCGTCGAGAGCCTGAACAGCGTCATCCCCACACCGTAAGGACTGATCGGCGTCGACCAGGCCGTGAGCGCAGCGAACTGGCGGGAGCGGCGAGCGTACAAGCAACGGCTGACGCGCTTGCTCGTCAGCGGGTTAGGGGCTTGTATTTGATGCGGTGGGGTTGGTCGGCGTCGGCGCCGAGACGCTTCCTGCGGTCCTTCTCGAAGTCGGAGAAGTTGCCCTCGAACCACACGTCCTCGCTGTCGCCCTCGAACGCGAGCACGTGGGTCGCGACACGGTCGAGGAACCAACGATCGTGGCTGATCACCACCGCGCATCCGGGAAACTGCAGCAACGCTTCTTCGAGTGCGCGCAACGTGTCGACGTCG
>JBEVDP010000469.1:0-5121 GCA_040513235.1 Acidimicrobiia bacterium
CTGTTTACGCTTGTCGCGCCTGGGGGCGGGTTTGGCGGGGGGGGGGGCGGGGGGGGGGGGGGCCGTGGTCCCGCGGGCGGACGCGCGCGCGGTCGCCGTCGACGCTGCGCAGCGGCGGTGGCGAGCCGAGGCCCCAATACGACCCCACCGATCCGACACCTTCGATGGTCGCGAGCTGCGTCGCGATCCCCTCGCCCGCGGCGGTCGACGTGGCGCTGTCGACGTCGCCGTCATTGGCGGTCACGAGCAGGACGAGGTTGGGGTCACCTTGGCCGAACGACTCCGCGAGCAGGTCCTCGGCGCGGCTCGACTCGGAGTTGGGATCGTCGAAGCCGCCGCCTTGCAGCTTGTCGAACACGCCGCTGCCCAGACCGCCCGCGAGCAGGACGAACAGGACCGTGAGCACGAGGATGGCCGTGCGGCGGCGCACGGTGAGGTGGCCGAGACGAGTGAACATGTTCGCTCCTGGGGGGAGAACGAGCGTAGGATTCTGAACGGTGTTCTAGTTGACGATGTATGTAAAGTCAACGGTGTTCAGATATTGTTTTTTGTTCGGGGGCCAAAATGCCGACACCGCTCGCATCAAAGGGGACGACGCGCCGCGAACGGCTGCGCGCCGACCTGATCGCCCAGATCAAGGCCGTCGCGGTCGCCCAACTCGAGGCCGCCGGGCCCGCGGGCGTCAGCCTGCGCGGGATCGCCCGCGAGGTCGGCGTCAGCCCCGCCGCGCTATATGGCTACTTCGACAGCCTCGACGACCTGTTCACCGCGCTGATCGTCGACGCCTTCAACGACATCGCCGACGCCGTCGAGTCCGCGGTGGCGGCCCAACCGCCCGACGCCCTCGGCGAACGCCTCTGGGCGGGCATCCGGGCATACCGGGCATGGGCGCTCGCCAACCCGTCGTTGTTCCGCCTCCTCTATTTCAGCCCCGTGCCCGGTTACGAGCCGCCGGACGAAGGCGAGGCCCTCACCGCCGCGCTGCGCGTCTTCGTCCCGATGCTCGCGACGATGCTCGAAGGCTACGAACGCGGGCTCATGAAGCCCCCGCCTTCGGGCCCACACATCGACGCAAGCAAATTCCGCGAGTACTTCGGGCTCGATCTCACGCCCGATCAGCTCGCGCTCTCGACGAAGTGTTGGACCGAGTTCCACGGGTTCGTCGCGCTGGAGATCAACGGCCACATCGATCCACACTGGGTCGACGCGGCCGCGCTGTTCGCCGCGAACGTCCGGTCGTCGATCCGCGAGATGGGCCTCCCCCTCGACGACGGCTGAGCCGCTAGGAGACCTGGAGAACGGTGCGGATTCCGCGCGATGCGGTGAGGTCGGCGAACGCCTCGTTCACCTCGGCCAGCGGTCGGCGCTGCGAGATCATCCCTTCGAGGTCGAGCCGCCCGGCCCGCCACAGGTCGAGCAGCCGCGGGATGTCGCGCCGAGCGTTGCACCCGCCGAGGAACGAGCCCATGAGCTTCCGTTCCGAGGTCACGTACATCACCGCCGGCGCGAGCGACACGTTCTGGTCGAGGCCGCCGGCACCGACCATCACCGTCGTGCCGCCGTTGCGGGTCGCGAACAAGCCGGTTTCGACCAGCGAGCCGAGACCGACGGCTTCGAACGCGTAATCGACACCGATGCCCCCGGTGAGTTCGTGGGAACGGATAGCAACGTTCTCGTTCGTGGGATCGATCACGTCGGTCGCACCGAACTGCAGCGCGGCTTCGCGCCGCGCCGGAATCGGGTCGGACACGATGATCTGCGCCGCGCCCGCGATGCGCGCGCCTTGCGCGATCGCGATACCGACACCGCCGGCGCCCATCACGAGCACCGTCGCGCCGGGTTCGACCTTCGCGGTATTGAGGACTGCGCCGACGCCGGTCTGGACCGCGCACCCGATCACGCATGCGACTTCGAGCGGCGTGTCGTCGGCGACGCGCACTGCAGCCGACGCGGTGACCACCGCGAACTCCGCCAACCCGCCGACCCCGAGTCCGCGCAGCACCGGTGCGCCGCCGCGCGCGAGCGGCGTGCGGCCGTCGACGAACGTGCCCATCGAGACGGCAGCCGCGTTCACACACACGCCGTATTCGCCGCGCAGGCACCAGTAGCAGGAGTCGCACGCGGCAACCGGACTGAGCACGACCTTGTCGCCGACGCCCAGGCCGGCGACGCCGGGCCCCGGTTGCTCGACGATGCCGGCCGCTTCGTGTCCGAGCACGGTGGGCGCCATCGTCGGGAATGTGCCGTTCACGAACGACAGGTCTGAGTGGCACAAGCCGCAATGCGTGACGCGGACGAGCACTTCGCCGGGGCCGGGTTCGGCGACGGTGACGTCGTCGACGACGGACAGCGGTTCGGACGAGCGTTCGAGCAGAGCAGCGCGCATCGCCGGAACCTACTCGTTGGCCGCCGGCGGAGAGCCGACGCGGTTGATCGCCGCGGTGGTCGAGTTCACCCTCTCGAGCAGCGCCGAGAGGGCGCCGAGTACGCGCGCGGTCGCTTCGAGGCCCTGGCGCATCTGGCGAGCTTCGATCTCACCTCGCTGCGCCGTCATCGTCACCTGGTCGAGCGATCCCCGTACGACCTTTTCGACCTCGCGCGCCACCGGGATGCGCCGCGCAACGTCGAGGGACGAGTCGACCGCCGAGCCCGCGACGCCGAGCACCTGGTGGAAGAAGTCGGTTTCGCGGTCGGCCCGCTGCACGAGCGACAGGACATCGCGCTGGGCCTGGCTCGCGAGCCCAAGGGCTTCGCGCACGAGCCCGGCCGAGGCTTCCGGCGCGTCGGTCTCCTGCATGCGCCGCACGGCGTCGCGTACGACTTCGTTGGCATCGACGTAACGGCCCGCGCGCACCTGGGCGTGCACGAACTGTTCGAGCTTGGGCGGCAGCATGACGTCCATGAGGACTCACAGTAACGTCGCCGCTTCGTGGACGTCCTCGACCTGTGGGTCAACCTCGTCACGCCCGAATCGGCGGCGCAGTTCCTGGGCCAGGACGCCAACGCGCACATCCCGGGTTATCTCGGCGGCGACGGCACCGCGGGGGTCGGGGTCGACGAGATGCTCGCGCTGATGGACGAGCTCGGCGTCGCAGCCGCGGTTCTCACGCCGGGCCTCGGGTCGGGCGTCGAACGGTCGTTGCGCATCGCGGACGAGCACCCCGGGCGGTTCCTCGTCGCCGGCGTCGCCCACGATCCGAGCACGCCGACGAAGAACGCGCGCCGTATCCGCGAGTACGCGCAGCACCCGCGCTTCGCGATGGTGCGGGTGTCGCCCCTCGTCTCCCAGGTCGCGATCGACGCCGCCTTGCACTACCCGGTATATGCCGCGTGTGAGGAAGCGGGGGTACCTATCGCGATCAACGTCGGCATCCCGGGGCCGCGGGTCCGGTCGCGCGTGCAGCACCCGGAACTCCTCGAAGGCGTCCTCATCGACTTCCCCGATCTCGTCGTCATCGGCGCGCACATGGGCCACCCGTACGAGGAACTGCTCATGAACTACATGCGCAAGTGGCCGAACCTGTATCTCTCGTGTACCGCGTACGCGCCGAAGTACATGGACGCCGCCCTGGTTCGCTTCATGAACACGTCGACGTATCGCGGCCGCGTGCTGTGGGGCAGCGACGAACCGTGGTTCCCGATGCGCCGGTCGCTCGCCGAAGCGCGGGCGCTCCCGCTCGACGACGATGCGATGGCGTTGTTCCTCGGCGGAACCGCGCGCCGGCTACTCGATCGGACGCGTCAGCCTTCGTAACGCAGCTTCGCGTCGGCAATCGCGGCTTCGGCCGCGGCCGCGCCCTCCCAACCCTTGTTCGTGGATCCCTTGCCGGGTTCGATCGTCTTGTAGAAGTCGAAGAAGTGCTCGATCTCCCGGAGGAGGTACGTGTCGACGTCGCCGATGTCGTTCACCAGATCCCAACGCGGGTCGTGAGCGGGGACGCACAGCACCTTCGCGTCCGGACCCTTCTCGTCGGTCATCCAGAACACCGCAATCGCGCGGACCATCACTCGGCATCCCGGAAACGTCGGTTCCGTGAGCAGCACGAGTGCGTCGAGCGGGTCAGTGTCCTCGCCGAGGGTGTTCGCGAAGAACCCGTAGTCGGCCGGATACTGCATCGCGGTGAACAACGTGCGATCGAGCCAGATCTCGCCTGTGTCGTGGTCCGCCTCGTACTTGTTGCGCGAACCCTTGGGGATCTCGACCACCATCTCGTGTTCCACGTCCTCAGTTTGCCCGGTACCGTGCCCACGTGTCCGCGGCGGTGGATCGCACCGTGGCGTTCGAGCGGCAGTGGCTCGACGCGACCACCTGGGTCGACCTCGCGCGCGGCTTCGTGACCGAGCCCGACGAGGTCTACGACCATCTGGCGGCCACCGTTCCGTGGCAGACGAGCCGGCTCTGGCGCTACGAGAAGTGGGTCGAAGAGCCGCGGGTGTCGTCCGCCTATCAAGCCGGCCAGGCGGCGCCGCACGCCGTCCTCGCCGAGACCCTCGACGTGCTCCAGCGGCACTACGGCGTGACGTTCCCCGGTTACTCGGTCCTCTGGTACCGCGACGGCAATGAAGGCCAGGCGTTCCACCGCGACAACGATCTGCGGTACTGCGAGGACACGCTGGTTGCGATCCTGACGTTCGGAGCCCGGCGCCCCTGGCTGCTGCGGCGCCGGGACCGGAAGGACAAGTGGATTGCCCCCCACGGTGGCGCCGAGCACGACCTCTCCCCCGCCGGCGGCGACCTGTTCGTGATGGGCGGCCGCGCCCAGGCCGATTGGGAGCATTCGGTCCCCCGGCTGCCGGGCGCGACCGGCCGGTTCGGCCGCATCTCGGCCCAGTGGCGCTGGACCTCGCGCCGCGGCCGCCCCGAACCCGGCGACTCCTACCGAGCCCCCCGCAACTTCACCCGCTGACCTGAGGCGAGGATCCGCGGCGCACGTATCGTGCGCCGGCCGAGCCGGGGCCCGAGCGGCCCTCTGAGCGGAAAACGCGAACGCGCAGGTCAGAACCAGGGACGACGCGGGGAGGGGGACTTCTGAGGGGGTCAATAGGGCATCTCGTCGATGCGCGGAGCGGCCGGCCGCCGTCAGTGTCGGCGCATGCAGATGATTCGGGACCTCGGGACCA
>JBEVDP010000470.1:0-3194 GCA_040513235.1 Acidimicrobiia bacterium
ATCCGCCGCACCCCCCCCGGCCACGGTTCCAAAGATCGTCCATTAAAACGCCTGCGAAGTTTTCTAGGTTGTGCCCACCCCCCGGGGGTGGCCCGGCCGCCTGAGCAGCCCTCCCACTACCATCAACCCTCAACACGGACCATCACGGAGGTACTGGTGCCCATCAATCCCGATGCCGTCGGTCTCGTCGGAGAGCCGGTCGAGTTCAGCTGGACGTCGAAGGACTGTCTGCTCTACGCGCTCGGCGTCGGTGCCGGCGCAATCGACCCGACCGGGTTCGAGCTCGAGTTCACCACCGAGAACAGCCGCGGCGTGCAGCAGCGCGTGCTCCCCACCTACGGCGTGATCGCCTGTGGCACCGGCGGGGTGATGGGTCTCATCGGGGAGTTCGACTTCACGATGCTCGTGCACGGCGGCCAGGGCATCACGCTCCACTCCGAGATCCCGGTCGAGGGCACGGTGCGCAACACGGGCCGGGTCGCGGCGATCTGGGACAAGGGCAACGCGGTCGTCGTCGTGCTCGAGGCGGAGTCGGTCGACGTCGCGACGGGCAAGCCGCTCATCACCGCCCGGTCGTCGATGTTCATCCGCGGCGAGGGTGGCTGGGGCGGCGACCGCGGCCCTTCGTCGGGGAACTCGGTGCCCGGCGACCGGGAGCCCGACCACGTCGTCACATACTCGACGCGGCCCGACCAGGCCCTGCTCTACCGCCTCTCCGGCGACCGGAACCCGCTGCACTCCGACCCCGAGATCGCCCGCATCGCCGGCTTTCCCGCGCCGATCGGACACGGGCTCTGCACATACGGGTTCACCGGTCGAGCGCTCCTGCACACGCTGTGCGACTCCGACCCGGCGAAGTTCGGGTCGATGGACGCCCGCTTCAGCAATCCAGTCACGCCGGGCGACGACCTCACCGTCAAGATGTGGGACCTCGGCGGCGGCAGCTTCGCGTTCCGCACCGAGGCGAACGGCGATCGGGTCGTGATCGACGCCGGGACGTTCGAACGGTCGTGACGTGAGCGCGGCCGGCGCCGACCACGCGGCGCCGGCGCGTCACGTGCCGGTGTAGACGGGCGGGCGCTTCTCGAGGAACGCGGCCATCGCCTCCGCGGCGTCGTTCGGGGCCGACTGCGCGCGCGCGTGGCCTGCGGCCTCGTGGAACAGGGCGTCGCGCAGCGTCGACGTCATCGCATGCTGCAGCGTCCGCTTCGCGGTGCGGATCGCTGTCGGCGGCCAGCGGTCCATCGTGTGGGCGAGCTCGAGCGCGGCCTCGACGGGATCGCCACCGCCGCAGTGGCGGTCGAGGAGGCCGATCGCGTGCGCCTCGTCGGCGCCGACCTCCCGGCTGGTCATGATGAGGTCGGCGGCGCGCCCGGCGCCGACGATGCGAGGGAGGAACCAGGTGCAGCCCGAGTCGGGGCAGAGGCTGCGCTCCACGAACACGTTGCGGAAGCGTGCCGTGTCACCGCCCACCCGGAGGTCGCACGCGAGCGCGATGCCCATGCCGTTACCGGCCGCGATCCCGTTCACCGCGGCGATCGTGGGCTTGTCGAGCTCGGCGAGCGCGAGCGTCTGACGACCGAACCACATCAGGTCGTCGATCCGGTCGTTCTGCGTCACGGAGTCGCGCGCCCGACCCGTGTCGCGCACGTCGGCGCCGGCGCAGAATGCGCGGCCCGCGCCGGTGATCACCACCGAGCGGATCGCGTCGTCGGCGCGGATCTCGTCGAGCGCGTCCATGATCGACCGGTGCAGCACGCCGTCGATCGCGTTGAGCTGCGCGGGCCGGTTGAGCGTGAGCAACGCGACCGTGTCGCGCCGTTCGAAGACGAGGACTTCAGACGTGGCCATGGCGCTCCTGTGACGGCGGTGGAGGACGCCGGTCATGGTAACGGTGGCGAAGGAGGCGCGTTCGGGCTCCGGTATGCTGCCGCGCCTCCATGTCGAACGAACCGACCACCACTCCGGCGGCCGGCAACGCCGACGGGGCGAGCGCGACGAGCGGCACGTTCCAGGCGTCCGCGACGTCGGAGGCGCCCGCGGCGTGGCCGGCGTTCATGATGCAATCGCCCGCCGACCTGCTCGACGTCGAGGCGATCGACGTCGACCTCTTCATCGCGCCAGCGATGCTGCACATCGACGCGTCGCGTCTCCCGCCGCGGGCCCGGCTCTTCGGTGGCCAGGTGGCCGGGCAGTCGTTGAAGGCCGCCGCGAACACCGTCGAGGGCGACCGGCCGGTCCACTCGTTGCACTGCTACTTCCTGCGTCCCGGCAACCCCACCCTCGACCTGCTCTTCTACGTGAACCGCTCGCGCGACGGTGGGTCGTTCACCACGCGTCACGTCCGCGCGCGCCAGGGTGGCGAGACGATCTTCGAGCTGATCGCGTCGTTCCATCGCCCCGAGCCGTCGGACGAGCGGGCGCTGCCCGCCGCGGAGGTCCCGTCTGCCGAGGAGGTCGCGGCCGCGGCGGCGCCTCCGTCGCCCGCGCCACCCAACCCGGGCGACTGGTTCGACATGCACGAGGTGCCGTCCGAAGGCGATGCCGGTGCGCACCTCGACCAGTCCGTCCTGCGGTACTGGATCCGCATCAAGGAGCAGCTGGCCGACGACCCCAGCCTGCACGCCGCGCTGCTCGCCTACATGTCCGACCTCCGGGCGGGGAGCGCGCCGATGCGCGCGGTCGGCATCGACGGGCCCGCGCCCGACATGGGCGTGCAGGTGGCGAGCCTCGATCACGCGATGTGGTTCCACCGCCCGATGCGCGCCGACGGCTGGCTCCTCATGGAGGTCCGCCCGGCGGCGGTGTCGGGCTCGCGCTCGCTCGTGCTGGGCACGATCCACGACGCCGCGGGCCTCCACGGCGTGTCGTTCACCCAGGAGCTGCTCTTGCGCCGGGCGCGCCCGACGCGCTGACGCGGGCGGCGCCGCGTCGGCGCGCCAGACGGCTCGCGGCGGCGCTCAGGTGCCGACGGAGTGATCTCGTAGAGGTACGCGGTGGTGGCGCCGACCCGGCGACGCGATCGAGGCGACATCGATAGTGTCTTGGCATGACTTCCACGAACGAGCCGCCCCCGCTCCCCACCGACGACCAGTTGATCGGGGGGAACCTGCCGATCATCGACGAGTTCCGGGCGAACAACGGCCGGATCGAGGCGTTCGAGCGCACGTACACGAATCCCCAGGTCCTGTTGA